>CAJTSY010000082.1:0-13889 GCA_910578995.1 uncultured Acetatifactor sp. | reverse complement strand
GGCCGCCGGGAACAGTTTGCCACAGGCGCCTGCCACGCGTGTGTGGGAGCGGACAAGGCGTACCGTTTCCTCATAGAACATGACTTTCCGGAGAATTTTGCGGCGCATGTAAGGGAATGTATCCTTACCCACCGTTACCGGAGGGGCAATCAGCCCGGGACAATAGAGGCGAAGATTTTGTTTGATGCGGATAAGGTGGATGTGACCGGCGCGGTGGGCATTGCACGCACGCTGGTTTACAAGGGGCAGGTTGCTGAGCCACTGTATACGGTGCTGCCTGACGGACAGGTTTCGGATGGGACAGGGGATGCGCCGCCCTCCTTTTTTCAGGAATACAAATACAAACTGGAAGGCCTGTATGACAAATTTTATACAAAGCGGGGTGCGGAAATCGCGGGACAGAGACGGCAGGCGGCGGTTGATTTTTACAACGGCATGCTGCGGGAGGTAAGCGGGACCTGCGAGAATGGGAATGAATTGCTGCGGGAAGTTTTGGATTAGGCAGGAGAGAGGGCCTGTGTATGTAAAGAACCAAAAACAGGACATGGCGCCTTCCTGACGGAAAAAGTCATGTCCTGTACAATATTTACCCAACAGAGGGCGTTTGATTTATTTTCCGGAAATCACAACCTTGTCGAAAGCCATGTACGGCAGTACAAAGGTACCATCGGCCACAGTTTCCCTGGAAATGGCAACCAGGCTGTTCAGCAGCTCAGACAGGTTTCCGCTGATCATGGTCTCACTGACTGCGCCCTTTATCTGCCCGTCCTCAACAAGGAAGCTGTTCTTGGCTACACCGGAGAAATCTCCGTTGGTGCCAGGCTGCCCACCGGAGAACCTGCCAATGATGAGACCTTTCTTGATGTTTTTGATCATATCTGTATAAGCCGTGTCCCCGCCTTCTATCACAATGGAGAAGGAGGTGTTTTTGGCCGGGGCGAAGCCGGATTTGTTCGCCACATACAGGGAGAGCAGGAAGGATTTCAGCACCCCTTCTTTGATCAGGTCGTAATCTTCCGAACGGAAGCCGTCGGCGGTATACCTTTGTCCGCATACGATACGGGGGTCTCCCGGCCGCATGGAAATGGTGATACGGCTGTCAGCTACCTGTTTATCCATCTTATCAAGCCAGATGCTAGTCTTTTCCAGGATTACGCTGTCAGAGGCGAAATTGGAGATCGCACTGCCCAGAAATCCTCCCAGGCTGGCAGGGGTAAGTACAATGATACCATCAAATTTTCCTTCCACCGGTATCGTATTCAGCTGGGCTTCAGTGTCGCTTAAATCTTTTTCCAGGGATCCCAGTTCTATGAAGGGGCGGTCCAGTTTATCCGTGTAAACGCCGCTGCCGAAAAAAGAGGTGGTAGTATCCCCTTCATGGGCGGAAAACATCAGGGAAACGGAATAAGCCCCCTCATAGACCTCAAATTCCGTTCCATTGGTATTCCGGTATACCGTGTGGATTTTGTCATGGGTTACAATCATCTGCTCCATGAGAATTTTGGGATGTCTTTTCCGGATATCCGTCATCAGTTCCCTGGTACGGTCAAAGAAAAGATCGATATTGGGTTCATAGGCGCCGTCCCGGAAAATCTCTTTTTCCTGTATGGGAGCAATATCATAACATTCATCGGCAACACCGGATTCGGCAGACTTGATGCAGTCTGAAACGGCGCTTTCGATGGCCGCATCATTGAACTGGTTAGTGAAGGCGGAGCCTTTTTTCTGATCCTTATATGCTGTGATGGAAAGGCTGCGGTCAAACAGGGTGCGGAACAGGGAAAATTCGCCTCCATCCACGTTAAATTCATGTTTTTCCTTTTCTGTCACGGTGTACTGTGCCTTCCGGGCACCGGCATCTGACAGCAGCTGTCCCGTTTTTTCGGCGATTCTTTTTATGTCTGTCATTTTAACGACCTCCTATCATAACTTTGCAGCGAAGGGCAGGACCGCCCATTCCCACAGGCATAGGCTGTTTTTTCCCGCAGAATCCGGAACTGGTCCATTCCACGGTATCCGATACCATATCCACGGTTTTCAGCATATTGAAGGCCACGCCGGAAATGGTGGTGTCCAAAAGCGCCCGGCCCAGTTTTCCGTTTTTGATCTCATAACCCATATTGACGCCGAACATGAATTCGCCGGTGGTGTCGGCCTGGCCGTTGGTGCTGGTGATCAGGTAGTAGCCGTCATCCACGGAAGCGATGATGTCGTCAAATTTATCCCGGCCTGGAAGGACGGCGGTATTTCTCATGCGGATCAGCGGCTCGTCGGAGAAACTCCATGCACGTGCATTGCCCTGGGGTTTTGTGCCGAAATGCTGAGCGCTTTCCCTGCTGTGCATGTAGCCTGTTAAAATACCGTTTTTGATGAGGACTGCGTCTTCCGCAGGTGTTCCCTCGTCATCCAGATAGACCGGGAGTGGTGCACACTTGCCGAAGGCGGTGTGGGCGAAATCTACCAGGTTTACCAGTTCGGAGGCTACACATTTGTTCAGTGCAGGACCCGCCACGGAGCCGCCCAGTACCAGATCCGCTTCCACGGTATGCCCTACGGCTTCATGGGCCAGCATGCCGGACATAAAGCCGCTTAATACTACAGTTTTGTAGCCTGCCTGGGCATAAACGCCTTCCCGTTTCTGCATGATCTGCTCATACAATGTGTCGATTGCGGGATAAAGCAGCGACGGATCTGTAAAATTATCAGTAAAAATACCGGAACCGCCTATGGATTTGAAAAGTTCGACAGGGGTGCCGGAGTCGGTTTCAGTATTCAGAAACACATAGACATAACTCCGGGGCGCGCAGATATGTCCGTCATAGCCGTCCGAGGTACAGATAATTTTTTCCATGGAATCTTCTGTGATCATAATGGATCGGCTGGAAAGCCGGGGATATTTATCCTTGATATACCCGTCCAGGGATTTGGCAAATTCCACATAGTGCTTCTGGTCTGTGTCCTGAATATCCCGGCAGAAAGGAATGCCTCCGCAGGGGATGACAGGCAGCGAGGGCTTTCCCCTGCCTACATGACGGTCCATGAATCTGGCGTTTTCCGTGGCCGCTTTCAAAACGGTTTCCGCGGCATCACCGGAACATTCCGCCATGGACGAAAAACCGTACACACCCTTCTCATAGACCCTGGCGCTTGTGCCGGAGCTTTCCATCCTGGCATTACCCGTGAGATTGCCCTGTACCATGGCAACCTGCCTGCTGCGGCTTCTCTGTTCCCTCAGTTCGGTGTGTACACCGGAGGAAAAGAGAGCTTTTTTGCTTGAGATATGATCTTCTAACATTTGACTACCTCCTGGTTTATAGTCGTTGTGCGTTCCTGGGCAGTGTGCGAGGCTTACCCATAAGGACATTATAGCAGATATTTTGTTTTTGTACATCTTTCAGAGAGGAATATAAAATAAAAAGTTAAGCATCAGGGACAATGGGCGGAGAGTGTCTTGCGTTTCGCCTGGTTATGTAGTATGCTGATGTGGGGACACAGATAATGAAGTGGCCGCTTTTTAGAAAGGGACACCGGCCAGGGAAGCAGTACCGGAATGAGCGGCAAAACCGCATGGGAGAGTGAAGAAGTCCGATGAGAATTATTCCATATGAAAAACAATACAGGGACGACATGATTTTTATGGTACTGGAAGCGAAAAACGCTCTGGGCCGGGTGCCGCGCCTGAATGAGGATCTGTTGGATGTAGACAGACATTATCTGCTGCCCGGCGATATGTTCTGGCTTGCAATTGACGAGGATGACAGGGTTATCGGATGCATCGGCTTTAACAGATACGGGCCGGACAGCGCGAAACTGCACCGCCTTTACGTGAAGTATAACCGGAAGAGGCAGGGCATAGGAACCAGACTTCTTCAGACAGCGGAGCAGTGTATGAGGGAAAAGGGGTACCGGTATGCAGTGGCGCACCTGGGAGGGAAGGAGTATTTCGAATCGAGACAGTTCTATCCCAGGCAGGGGTATACGGAATATGAGCCCGGTTATATGCGCAAAGCGCTGTAAGCGCTTCGCTTTATAAAAGCAAAGTGCTGATTTTCGCAGATTTCAATTTAAGGTCCTGGCGCATAGAAGGGAGCAGGCTTTTGGTTGAATCTGTCACATCTGCCGGGTTGTTAGAGGAGACGAAGTAAAAATGGTATTTCATTTAGAAGAACTGACACATTCAAATTTTCAGAATGCTCAAGAAATACAAAGAGATGATATTCCCAAAAGCTGGGTTGACAGCGTGGAAACGCTAATGGAGATAACTGATTACGGGGTTGAGCATAAATGCATAGGACATACATTCCTTGTGAAAAGCAATGGAAGATGTATAGGTATTTTACTGCTCGGAGAAGCAATTCCTTGGGATACTGACCCCGTTGAAATGAAAAATGAACCATTTTATAGATTGATGGGATTTGTGATTGATAAATCTTACAGATCAAAGGGCTTTGGCGGGGAAATACTTGAAATGGCTATCAATGAAGTATATCAGGATTTCGGGAAAAGACCCATTGCTTTGGGCTGCCATAAAGAAAATACCAGAGCAGCTGTGTTTTATGAGAAACATGGATTCAAAAGGACTGGAGTATTTGAAGGGAATGACGAGTATTTTTTGAGAATGATATAAAGTATGCGGTAGGAACACTTTTCCGAAAAGCAGGGAGTATATCCGGCAGTCTGGATGTGCAGTCAGGGGACGATGCCCGGAAACCTGGAAAAGAGGGATTGGCAGGATGATAACGGCAATTATTTTTGATGTGGACGGAACTCTATACAATGAGACTGATGTGAAAATGGGGGCGGAGCTGGGAGAATTTTACTGGCAGGTTGTGTACGGCAACATGAAGCCCTATGAGGATTTCCTTTATATCCTTCCCCGTTTACAGGAAAAGTACAGGCTGTATGTGCTGACGGACGAATTGCAGGCAATACAGGAGCGTAAGCTCCGGCGCCTGGGCCTGGAACATGCATTTATCAAGGCTGTGTCCGCGGAACAGATCGGCGCTACGAAACCCAGCGAAAAATGTTTTCAATATATGGCTGGTGTGATCGGCGAAGCGTGTAAAAATATCCTGGTGGTGGGAGATAATCCCGGGGCGGACATCAGGGGCGGGAAGCAGTCCGGGATGCACACGGCCTGGCTGAGGCGTGGCAAGTACCACTATTATCCGCGGAAGCCGGAGGAAGAACCGGAGATCATTTTTACAAATTTTATCCAACTGCCTGATAAAATAGAGGCATTGGATGCAGGGAGGTGATGCGTGTGGTTGAGTATGGTGACGGCAAAATACTGATGCATGATATGGAAGATAAGGATGCATCGCAGTTACCGCAGTTTCGGGAAAGGGAAGCAGTTCAGGGGCGGGATATTGATATCGATCAATCTGAGATGAAGGCAGAGCCTTATTTTGAAATGGAGATATCAGCCCTTACTCCCAGCCAGCTCTATATCAGCCAGGAGAAGCTTGACCGGGTGCGGAAATGGTTCCGGGATCAGGGGGATCTGGTGAAAATGGAGCCCATTCCCGTCAGAAATCTGGCAGGGCGTCTGCTGATGACTGACGGCCACACCCGTGCTGCTGCGGCTTTACTATGTGGGGTAAGCTTCCTTCCCTGCGTCTGGGATGAGGATGACATGGACTGGGCGGCTTATGCGGCGGATATCAGCATGTGTGCCGAGGAGGGAGTCACTTCCGTTGAAAAACTGGCATCCAGGATTGTATCCGCCCAGGATTATAAGCACCTGTGGGAGGAACGCTGCGACGCATTGTATGATGAACGGTATTATAAGGTGCTGAAGCAGGAAAAGGAGTTCATTTGTTATACAAGGAAATCCGCATGTATTCCCGATCCTGCCGATTCCTGCCAGTGGGAGATCCGGCCTCAGGATTTTGGGGAGGACGAGGATATAGATTATTTTCAGCTGTACCGTGAGGGCGCTCCGGCGGCCAGGGGCTGTATCGAGCGTTATTCCTACGAATTTTGGGAAGCGGCGGATATCCGGACTTATGACAGAGTGCGGGGTCGGGGCTACGGCACGATGATAACGGCATACCTGACCAACCGGATTATAGCCGCAGGGAAAACAGCCACCTGCCGCACCCTTCCCGGAAACCTTCCGATGGCCAGGGTGATGGAGAAATGCGGTTATCAGAGGCTGTATGACTGAACAATGATTGAAGAAAAAATGACTGAAAAAATGATTGAAAAAAAGATTACAGGAAAAGAACTTACAGGAGAAAAGATATGCCGTTTTTATTGTTGCTGAACTTAATCATACCGATTGTCATGATAATGGTTGGCGCTCTTTTAAAGAAATATCCGGCGGACATGGAGTCGCATACCGGATACAACACTCCGGCTTCCCGAAAATCCCGGGCACATTGGGACTATGCCCAGAGTATCGCTCCCGATATTTTCCTGTCCCTGGGGAAAAGACTGGGGGTCATCGAGATTGTTTTCAGTGCGGTGATGCTCATCGTTCACGCTTCAGCCGGGGTTGCCGTCGGGATCGGGTGCTGTGTCGGAGCGGGCTTCTTGTTTTACGGATTTTATAAGACGGAATCGGAAATCGAGAAGAAGTTTCAGTAACATTTTCCGAAAAGGGAGAAAGAAGAGGGAAAAATCCATGCCGGAGAAAGTAAAAGAAAGAAAGCCGATTCACATGGAAACAACAAGAATGCGCATACGCGATTTCTCTCCGGAAGACGCTGCGGCGCTGCAGGAAATTCTGGGGGACGGCGAGGTAATGAAATACTGTGAACCTGCTTACGACTTGGCGAAAACGCGCAATTTTCTCCAATCCTTCTGCATTGGCCAGAGGGGTGCCGTGGCCGCAGTCCATAAGGAAAGCGGCAGGCTGATAGGCTACATTTTATGCCGGGAGGGGGAAGAGGGCGTGTACGAGATGGGATGGTTTTTCCATAGGGAATTCTGGGGGCAGGGCTATGCCTTTGAAGCCTGCAGGGCCGTGATGGATTATGCTTTCCGGGAATGGAATGCGCATAAGGTTTTTGCGGAGACCATCGATGCCGCCAAATCCCTGGGACTGATGAAGAAACTGGGCATGCGTCCCGAGGGGATTCAGAGGAAGCAGGTGCGGGACTGTGACGGGAATTGGGCGGATCTGCATTTATACGGGGTGATTTCGGAAGAGTGGAATAGGACGGAGCACTTCTCTGCAGACAATTAGAAATGACGGATGGGAAGAAGTAATAAAGGCGGTTAATGAAATTGAAAACAGGAGGACACGGGAATGGCAAAACGTACAAAAGGTAAATGCAAATTTTGCGGGAAGGAATACACATTCAGCTATATGAACAGGCATCTTCCGGTTTGTGAAGCGCGTCAGAAGAAATGGGAGCAGGAGACTGGCAGTAAAAAGTGCGGATATTTTGAGTTGGCCGTTTATCCCAAATATAACAGAGATCACTGGCTGTTTGTGGAGATAAAAGAGACTGCTACATTGAAAGATCTGGATCAGTTTTTGAGAGACATCTGGTTGGAATGCTGCGGGCATTTGAGCGCGTTTGACATAAACGGCGTCAGCTATGATGTTGCGCCGGGGGATGATTTCTGGGGTGAGCCTGCCAAAAGCATGAATTATAAATTGAAATCCGTTCTGGAAAAGGGAATGACATTCGATTATGAATATGATTTCGGATCCACTACGGAGCTTATGATAACGGTGGTAAATTACAGGGTCAGAAACTACAGGAAAGAGAAATTAGTAATTCTGTCCAGAAATAATCCTCTTGAAATGATATGTGATACATGCGGGAAGAAACCGGCGGCTTACATATGTGCACAATGCTGTTATGAGGGGAACGGATTGCTGTGCGAAGACTGTGCAAAGACGCACGAGTGCGGAGAGGAAATGTTTTTGCCGGTCTGCAATTCGCCACGGATGGGAGTATGCGGATATTGCGGAAGCGATATTTATCCGGATCAGTTTCTTTCGGATACGGAGATGGGGTGATTATACTGCGGTGAGAAAGTGATTTTATGTCCGCTGAAGAGGACAAAGTTGCCAACTTGCCATTAATCCCAAAGAGGGTTTAATTCCCCGCAGCTTGCTGCGGGGAATTTTATCACGGGTCTGATACCCCGCTGCTTGCAGCGTTCAGAAAGAAGAAGCCAGGGCTGGATACCCCGTTGCTTGCAGCGGGGGGTTCATTGGAATCATACAATATTTTCCCTCTTTCTTCCACATGGGGTAGTGCATGGTTTACGGTTACTGTTTTCAGTCCGATTCTATCTCGTATTCATATGGATAATAATTTTGTAATTCATCTATAGCTATTTCCTTTCCCGCATACGTCTTAAACCAGTTTTCATAGTTGGAGTTATTCCAAACTGTGCCATCTTCAAAAACAACTTGCTTTAAGCAAAACAATGAATATGCAACCTGATTCGCTTCACCATTCTGGACGTTCGGAAAATCCCCCATGATTTCACCGTCATATAGTGACCAGCCGCCACGGTATTTTTCGGTTTGATTGGGTAAAATGTTTGTCTTTGTCTGAACAATATTTTCAAAACTGCTTTCCGCACTGCTGTCAAGGAAATTCCAATATAGCTTTAGCGGCAAACCATTTTCGTTATAAGCCAACATACAATATTGGGTTTCTACAATGGTGCTGTCGGTATTGTTTGTAAGTATATCGTGAATATAAGGTGCGCCATCTTCGTAATGGAGAATGTCTGCGCTTTCATGAATAATCATCATAGAGCCTTTTACATCTGCAATAATATCACTTGTGTTTGTTTTTGGGTCATTGACAGTAAGCGTATCACTCGTCTTACTATCAGTTGAAGCAATTGCGGACGTAGCAAACAAAGTAACAGTAACAAGTACGATAAGGCAGGCAGATAAAAGAGTAATAAATGTCGTTTGTTTCGTGTTCATAATTGCGGTAATCCTTTCCTCAATAGCATTTTTGCTGAAATTAATACAAAACGGTGACAGCCCGCTTTTCTTTGCTTCCATACTGATAAGCATTAACGAATAGGCAGACTTAGATTTATCGCCGAATTGTCTTATTACGCGTTCATCACATGCCAGCTCAATATCGCGGTTAAAAAGAATGTACATTACCCAAATCAAAGGATTGAACCAATGAATACAAAGGGCATATGTAGCAATCAGCTTTGCAATGGTATCAAAACGATAAATATGCACATATTCATGAGAGAAAATATATCGTAACTGGTTTATATTCTTCCAATCCGTTTGCTTTGGCATTAAAATAACAGGGTTGAAAACACCATACGTCAACGGCGTGGAAATTCTGTCGGATTGTTTAATCGAAATTCGCCGTTTTAGAGGACGTTCTTTTATCCATTGTTCTACATAGGCATTATTGACTGGTAAAGCCGTCCGAAACTCAATCCGGCAACGTAAATAAGATACTATGAAAAATCCGGCAAAAAGTACCATTCCAATACACCAGACAACAAACCAAACAGAAACAAACGGGATATTTTTCACTGGCTGTTCTATGCCTTGTATCACTACAAAATATTCCCGTGATACAGAAGAAGCAACATTGTTTGTTTCTGCTTCAAAAAATGTGGGCGTAGACATAGTGTTGTTAATAAGCGTATATATACTAAACGCAGACGGGATAGTAAACGGAATAACCAATCTCAAAAGCACCATTTCCCACAAAACAAGAAACGTTTTTTTAGGCAGACGATTGATTGCTATTGCCCGAATTATCACAACCGCTATAATAAAAACAGCCCCGGAAAAGCTCACTTCCAGCAAAGTCATACTTATCACCTCATTCCAAATCAGCAACCATTTTTTTCAGCTTTTCAATTTCTTCAACAGAAAGTTTCTTCCTACTCAAAAGTGCGGCAAATAACTTGTCCGCAGAACCATCATAAATTTTGTTAATCAGTTCATTCGTTTCGGCTTCCTGTACTTTTTCTTTGGGAATAAGCGCATGACACATGAAATTAGGTTCAGAACGTTCAATAGCTCCCTTTTTTATACAACGCTTAATAAGCGTATAGGTAGTGTTTTTATTCCAACCCAATTCTTTTGTAAGGACGTCTGCAACATGCTTTGCCGGTACATTACCCTCTTTCCAAAGAATGTCCATAACTTTTAGTTCGGAATCAAAAAGTTTTACGGTTTCTTTATCCATGTAATATATACTCCTTTCAAATAAGACTGTAGTAGTCCTTGCCATATAGACTACTACAGTCTTATCCAAATGTCAATAGATAAAAATTGATTTTATGTGATAAAGAATGAGGGGGGATTCTGTAGTAGTCGGTTTCTTTACCGTACATGAGCATTTGATTCGGGAATGCAGTTAAATCAACAAACGATGGAGCAAAACGATGAAGTGAACCAATATATGCTTGACAAAGGGAGTATACCCCTGTATATCCTGTCCTCTGGATTCTCCAGGTGCAGGACGGGCAGGTGACAGATATCAGCGAGCAGTATGTGCCATAGAGAGCAGGGGGGCAGCGAGCAGTATGTGCCGTAGAGGGCAGGGTACAGCGAGCAGCATGTACCGTAGAGGGCAGGGGGGCAGCGAGCGGCATGTGCCGTAGAGGGCATTGAGGTATCAGCGAGCGGTATGTGTGTAGAGGGCATTGGGAGTAGTGAGCGATATGTGTTGTAAAGGAGATTGGGGGGGCAGCGGAACAGGGGCTGTCGGGAAATCGCTTTCGGCATTTCCGGACAGCCCCTGTTTTGCAGAACCTTTATTTGGAAAACATAACCTTTTCATTGTTAAACATCCTGGTAAGCACCCAGGTAAACAGGCCCGAAGCCACCACATTCACAAGTATGGTAATTACCACCTGTACGGGCTGGTAAGTGAAGGAAAAAATCCCGTGTATACTCTGCACGCTGTTGTAAAGAGGGATAAAGAATATCCCTAAGCTCTTTTCCCCGCCTCCAAACATGGGAGTCAGACTGATCAGCATGACCACAACCATCAGGGGCGACACTGCCGTGGAAGCCTCCTTGATGCTCCTGGCAAAGGCAGAGATGATGGAAATCAGCGAAACCATCACCAGTACTGTGGTGAAAATAATTCCCAGGAGCAGCAGATAATCCGATAGCACATACACAGACGCATTCATGCCGGATTTTGCGCTTCCCATCAGATTCGGCAGGGACAGCATGGTACCGATAAAACTGGAAAGGCCGGACAGAATGGCAATGCTGCTTAAACTGATGATTTTTCCCAGGGCAAGGGAGCTTCTCTTCATGGGAGTGACCAGCAGGGTGGCAATGGTGCCCCTTTCCTTTTCTCCCGCAATAGATTCCGGCGCCACGGCAGCACAGCCGGTGAACATGAAGGTCATGAGCAGCATGGGCAGAAGCATGGCGAAAATCTGCCCGGTCACATCCTTTTCCGTGGCCAGGTCATAAACTCCCTCCCCGGCATTGATGTCCAGTTTGTTTGCCATGGAGGCTTCATAAGCATTGAGCATTTCTGTCATGACATTGTACAGCTTCGTGGATTCGGCTTCCGTGGAATTATAATAGATTTCCACATTGGGGGCGCTTTCCCCGCTTGTCACCTCATAGGCGGCCGTCCGGGCGATAAAGTCCTCCGGGAAAATCACCAGTAGATCGGCTTCTTTTTCCTGTATGGCCGTCTTTGCGCCTTCCAGTTCCTCTCCTGACACTGGCTTCCATTCCGCGGAGAGCTCCGACAGGGCAGGGGAAAATTCTTCGGGCATATTCTGTACATAAGCATTTGCTACATACCCTTCCTCCGTGGACATTTCCTTCCTCATGCCGGTTCCCATAAAGGTATAAATCAGGTAGATTAGAAGCCCGGGCATCAGAATCGTGGCAAAAACCACTCTTTTATCTCCGAAAAAACGTGCAAATTCTTTTTTGATAATGGTTACCATGTCCTTTTTCATGCGATTTTTCCTGCCTTTTCCTCGTATATTTCAAAAAATCTGTCTTCCAGGCTCTTATCTCCCGTAATGGCCTTCAGGGTGTCACAGACCTCCATGCGCCCGTTGATAATGATGCCAACCCTGTCGCAGATTTTTTCAATCAGGCTGAAAATGTGGGTGGACACAATCACGGTCTTGCCCTGTTTTTTCAAATCTACCAGAAAATCCGTCACCACTTTGGCGGTCAGCACATCCAGTCCGTTGGTGGGTTCGTCAAAAATGATGATATCCGGATTGTGGACCATGGAAATCACCAGGGAAACCTTCTGTTTCATACCGGTAGACAGGTTGCCAACCTTCACCTCCGCAAACCGGTCAATGCCGAAACGTTCAAACATTTCTTTCCTACGGGCATTCTTTTCCTCCTCGGGGACGCCGTGAAGATCCGCAAAGAAATCAAATAAGTAATTCGGAGTGAAAAACTCCTCCAGTTTCAGTTCACTGGTCAGGAAACCGATTTTTCCCCGGACTTCTTCCGGGTTTTTTACGATGCTTGCCCCGTCTAAAACGGCATCTCCCTCATCGGGTTTGATCAGGGTGGCAAGCATCCGCAGTGTGGTGGTCTTTCCGGCTCCGTTGGGCCCCAAAAGCCCGAAGACCTCCCCTCTGTAGGCGGTGAAGGACAGATGATCCACCGCAACCTTTACCTTTTCGTTTGTCTTTTCGATTTTCTGTTGTTTGGACGAGAGCTTGAAAGTCTTCTTCAGGCCCTCTACCCGCAAAATTTCTTCCATGGACTGTCCTTTCTCCATGGACTGTTCTTTTTCTATGGAACGTCTTTTCTCCATGGATTGTTCTTTCTCTATGGAATGTGCTTTTTCCATAATATTCTTTTCCTTTCTGCCGTTTTCCGGCACAGAATCTTTTGGTTTATAATTTTTTTCCGTAATATTTCTGGAACAGCATATAACTGAACAGAAAAATACAGCTCAACAGGAGACAAATTTCCACCAGTTCCTCAATAAACAGTCCTCCGATGACTCCCAGGATATAGATGATGACCAACATCATTTTGGCTGTGGCCAACAGGGCCCGGCTGCGCACTTCTATTTCGCGTTCATCCACTTCCTTTAAACGCCCCTGTTTCAGCCGTTCCTCACTCCCCATGATTCGCCGAAGCCTCCACATCTCAATGACAGAACCCAGAGAAAGGCCCGTTCCCAGACCCATGATAAAACATGTCTGCCGCGTGCTTACCTGCTCTTTCAGCAGCATGTTCAATATCACACTGAGAACCATTGTGAGCAGCCCCGCCGCAAGCAGACCATACATCCGTCGCTGCCTTTTCTTCAATATCTGCAGGTATTCTTCATTGGTTTTCGCCTTCCTTCCATCGCAGAACAGTCCTTTCATAACTCCTCATTCCTCCTCGTCGAAAATAAAGATTTCTTCAATCTGCTTTCCAAAGAATTTAGCAATTTTATGTGCCAGCGCAAGGGAAGCATTGTATCTGCCGTTTTCCAGCGAAATAATGGTCTGCCGGCTCACGTCCACGGCGTCTGCCAGCTCGTTCTGGGTCACTTTGAGAGATTTGCGCAATTCCTGAATTCTATTCCTCACACAGCCCTCCCTTTTCATATTTGTATGTAATATTTTCCGCGAAAAAAATACTTTACAGTAAAAAGTATAGTACGCTTTACATTTGGTGTCAAGTTTATTTTACATTTTTTGTTAGAATTTTAATTTTGCAGCCAGTTAAGTTATTTTGCAGCCGAAGCGGCTGCTTTGACTACGCACACCCAAACAGGTTGTTGTTGATTGTCTGTCTTACTTGCCTATATTCGAGTAACTCGATATAGGCAAATGCGGCTATCCATCTTGGTGGTTTTATGTGCATCAGCTGCTGTGAGCGGCGAAGTGTGAACAATAACGAGATTGAAGCATTGCACGTTGGGGTAATGTGTACATTGGGGTGTTGTACACATTGAGGGATTGTGTACATTGGG
>CAJTSY010000081.1:12190-18341 GCA_910578995.1 uncultured Acetatifactor sp. | reverse complement strand
CTAGAATATATTTAAAAGCAATTCGTGAGAAATAATGCTATAGAATTTGCAAAGAAAAAATTATCTGTTACATATATTCAGCTGTTCAACTTCTTTTAGACCTTACATTGTAAGCGAACCTGAAAATGGCAGATGGAACTTTCTGCCCCTCTCTTTCACATAAGTATAATCTCTCACAAAACGCCATTACGAAGACGCAAACCACGCCCCCGCTATCATAAAAACAAGGGCAATAAAATAAGTCGCCGGCGGCATCTCCCGGAAAACTGCCAGGGAGAGGCCTGTGGAAAGAAAGGGGGCAACCGCATAATAAGCGCTGGTCCGCGCCGCCCCCAGGAACCGCTGTGCATACACATAGAAATAGATACTCAACCCGTAGGCCACAAATCCCAGAACCAGAACCGCGGGCACGCTCTGAAATGCGGTTATCCGTTCACCGATGCACACTCCTATGACAACAGACCCAACTCCGGAAAAAATCCCCTTCAAAAGCACAATCTCCAAAGGATCCCTGGAAGATATCTTCCGGGTACAGTTGTTCTCAAATCCCCAGAAAACCGCCGCCAGGAGCACCAACAGGGAGCCGTAGGAGAACTGCAGACTTGTTATGTCCTCGAAGGACAGCAGGGCGCAGGACAGGGTGACGCACAGGATCCCGATCCACAGCCGGAGGCTTATTTTCTCCTTGAACACCATCAGGGCAATGATGGCGGTGGCCACGATCTCAAAATTGTTCAGCAGGGCCGCATTTGCGGCGGTGGTGGATTTCAGGCCCAGGAGAAGGCATATCGGGGCGGCAATGTCCAGAAGGATCATGGCCACGGTATAAGGCAGTTCCGCTTTGGTGAGCTTCGACTCCGTCTTCTCCGCCTTCTTCATCTTCCGGACCAGGGCAATGAAGGCCATGCCCAGTCCGGCTCCGATGTAAAGCAGCCCGGCCATTATAGTCGGGGGCATGTGGTCAAGCAGTAATTTAGAGAAAGGGGCATTCAGGGCATAGAGGGCGGCCGCAAGTATGGCCAGGGCTATTCCGTTTCGGCTGTTTTTCTGCATGGTGTGTTCTCCTTTGCAAAATGCGGATATACCCCCAGATATATCCATATTCCGTTTTATTCTGCACTACGGAAGCTCTCACCGATTATATAATCAGGAGTAGATTGTATCTCATTATAGCAGGGAACCCCTCCGAATACAAGGCTCAAACCAGGCCGCTACCTCCGGTTGACACATTGACCGCACAAAATGGTGGCGGCGCAACCACCAAAAAGAGTATAATGGCACTATCAAAGGAGGTGTCAGTTATGACAATTGCAGACAGAATACAGCACTTAAGGAAGGCAAAAGGAATTTCCCAGGAAGAACTGGCAGACCAGATCGGCGTCTCCAGGCAGGCCGTGTCCAAATGGGAAAGCGAGCAGAGTAATCCTGACCTGGAAAAGGTGATCCTGCTCAGCGAATATTTTGAAGTGACCACGGATTACCTGTTAAAGGGTATCGAACCTAAAACGGAATCCCGGGAAAAAGGGGCCCAGGATGCCAGGATCTATGCCGCGGCGGCTACGGCCCTGAATTTTATGGGTCTGGTCACCGCCGTTATGATCTGGATCCAGGAGCAGGTTCCCGGGGCTGTGGCTGTGGGGTTTCTCTTTTTTGCCCTGGGGTGCGCGGTCTATGCCGTGGGGCAGATCCTGGGGGAGGCGGGGGAGCATAAGGCTTCTGCCAGAAAGTGGTTCTTTGCGGTCAATGTGTGGATCCTGCTGCTGATGCCGCTCACCTGCATCTTTAATCTTGCAGGAGGCATCCTGAACAGAACCTGGTGGACTTTGTCCCCCTTCCCGCAGCTTCAGGGGATGAACTCCTTAAAGCTTGCGGGACTGTGCTGGCTGTGTTATTTTGGTATCTGCGTTGCAGTAGATGTCAATATTCTACGGAAAGGCAAAAAATGGTAAGGGCAACCAGTTTCTCCCGGCGATCCCGGCCTTGCGGAAGATTGAAATAGACGACAGATCCGTAATAGACATCCATCCCTATTTAAGCGACATTGCATCGCAGACAGTTTGTCAATTATTTCTGGCGATGCAATGCTTCCTTTCATCTGTAACCTGGATATCGTAAAAAAGAGAATATCCGTATCTTGAACCAATTTTTTGAGCAAAAAAGTATTTAAGGATTTTTCGATTTGTTTTTCTTGAAACTCTTTTTCCAGGATACAATATCTCATTCTCATTAATTTTGCTGATTCGCGTAAATAATTGGCAATCACATACCAACGGTCTATCGGACTGACTTCACAGGGATACTGTATTACTCTGTTCACATATAAGTCAATGGCGCCAAGGCCATAACCATCATTGACAGACGCGTATCCCGCTCTTAATTTATGAAATTCAGAATAGACTTTGGAATACTCTATTTCCCGGGATGCTTTGTCATCAATGCGAAAAGCCAGGAGCCCGTCCAATGCCCGTGGATTAGCCATATCATAATTGGAAAGGCTATTTTTCATGTCTTCGAATGATACCTCAAATTCCGCAAATAAATGTCCGGAAAAATCTTTACAAGCAAAGCATCAAAATAGTTTTTCAGCATATCAATGGGAATAAAGTCCGGATTTAAAACGGAAAATAACGATGTATCCTCCGGGATAGTGAGGATAATCGGCTGATATATCTTATTTTTAATTAACATTATGAAAATTGCTCCTTCCTGATATCAGGGAATCGGCCACGCGGCACTGTCTATAAATGTTCTTATAACTATTTGACACGTTATACTAGTGTACTAACTTCACTCTTTTATCCATCATTTATGTATTTGCTGTATAATATTGTGCTTGCAAGTTATACAATTCGGTATACTTTCCACCCATTTCAAGTAATTGCTCAAATTTTCCCTGTTCAACAATTTGCCCATTATCAAATCTTGGAAAACAGTGTCAAGCTCATCCTTCACCGCTGTCATCCTGTACCTGCTGAGGGGAAGCCATACGCTGTCTGCCAGGGTAATCTCCTCCTTTTCCAGGCAGGTAATGTGCTCCATATTGATGATATGTCCCCTGTTGATATAGAGAAAGCTATCCTTCGGCAGCTTTTCGTAAGCTTTCTCCAGCGGCAGTTTCTCGTTGTAATCCTCCCCGCCGGAGCAATGGATCACGGTATATTTCTTTTTCTTCTCCTTCTCCAGGTACAGGATCCTGTCCAGCCGGATTGCTTTCATCATCTCATTATTTTTCAGCAGATAGATATTTTCCCTGGCCTTCCTCTGCCGCTCCCTCCATATCCCCTCCAGAGCGCCGGGAAGTTCTGCCTCGCACCTGGTTTTCATGATATAGTCATAGGGTCTTACCTTATATGCAGGCAGAGCATATTTTTCATAGTTAGATAAGATCACAATCCCGGCATCTCCATCCCTTTCCCTGAGCCGCCCCGCTAGCTCCAGACCGTCCAGCCCCGGAACAATGGCTATCCGCATTTTTGTTCCCCTTCCTTTGTTTTTCCGTCCTTTATCCGCCGTTCCCTACTACCCCTCCTGCACAGAAAAATGGAAAACCGCATGGCACAATTACTTCTATAGGCTCATCTTCTTTATTCTATAATGTCTTCCATGGAATTACAATCCGATTACGACAAAACGTTACAATTCAAATCTGTTGCTAAAATCATACAGTTCGGGTATAATCAGAGCATAGAGAGGAGTGAACTTATGCCAGTTACAGCAACGGAATTGAAAAATAATATTGGGAAATATCTGGTACTATCTGAGGATGCGGTTACTGAAAAAACAGCGGCAAAAGCTAGGAAGAATAAACAACAATCCCCGAAAAAGATACACCGCAACGCCACATAACCTTATGGCACGGATACCCTTTCCGGGGAATCATTTTCTTTAATATTCCTTCTTCTGCAGGATCCCCATGCTGATCCTGAAGGAAAGTAGCAAAATCATAGCGGCGGCTGCAATAGACACCGCGGCTGTGGCTCCCATTCCCATGACGGGCATATTATCGATGACAGCGTCCGGATCCAGATGCAGCATATTCATGAGCTTGACTCCTAGGACAACAATTACAAAAAATACCCCCATACTGGCAATCATCACAATCCTTCCCTTCTCTCCGCCGAATTTGAAATGGAAGGGGAGGAGCACGGACAACAGAAATACAGGTACGGAGACCAGCACGACAGACGTCATGAAAATCTCCGGCAGCGGCATCGTGTTTCTGGCAAGCCCGGATATGACTGTTATCACAGAGCCGATCAGCCACCCGCCCCCGGAAAGAAGCAGTCCCAGTATATATTTCTCCGCAACATACCCTTTCCGGCTCACCGGCAGGGAGAACAGGAATGCGTAGCCATTGTCAAACTCGTCATAGCTCAAAGTACTGGATGTAAACGTAGCGCCGATGAGCGACAGATACGTTATGATAAAGGATGTGTCCTTTATATATGCCCCCATCCCCACCGCGATCACAAGGATCATCGCCATGGAATTCCTCATATTTTTCATCAGTTTGATATCTTTGATCAATAAACCTTTCATATTGCCGCACCTCGTATCATCATGGTAATCACGCTGTCAATGGTTCCTTTTTCTATGGTCAGACCCGGATTGTTTTCCAGGTAATACTGTCTCTGGTTGGTAAGGCAGCTATATCCGAAGCTCTCCTTCCTGCTGCGCAGGATGTACTGTTTATCCAGGGCAGCGTACTGCCTGTCATCCGCCTTGATGAGGGCGTAATCGCCCAACAGCACGTCCGTGTCCTCGTGGAGAATGATTTTTCCCTCGTGTATCATATAAATGTCGTCGCAGAGGCTTTCCAGGTCACCGGAAATGTGGGAGCTGATCAGGATAGAACGGTCTTCCTCCTGCTCCATATAGTCCCGCAGCAGCTCCAGAAGCTCATCCCTGGCCACCACGTCCAGTCCTGCCGTTGGTTCGTCCAGGATCAGCAGCTTCGCCCGATGGGAAATGGCTGTGATAACCTTCAGCTTCGCCTTCATGCCGGTGGAAAACTCCTTGATCTTCTTATTGTCTGGCAGGCCGGATTTCTGAATCTGCTCCTGAAAAAAAGCTTTATCAAACTTCCCGTAGAGCCCGTTAAGCACCGGAATAATGTCCCTGATGGTCAGGTACCCGCTGAAACCGGAATCCGACAGCACTACGCCCAGTTCCTCCCTGTCCCTGGTTCCGAAGTCTCCTATGTCTTTGCCCAGGATGCGGATGGTGCCGCTGTCCGGCTTGATCAGGCCCAACGCTGCCTTGAAGGTGGTACTCTTGCCCGCCCCGTTCTGCCCGATGAACCCGGTGACACAGCCCGGTTTGATTTCCAGGGAGCAGTCCAGGGAAAATGTGCCGTATCTTTTTATCAAATGCTCAATTTTTAACATATCTATACCTCCCGCCCGCCAAGACGGGCACTTATGTCTCCTCTCGCAGGAAAATATTTCCGTTCCTTAGGGATTCAAGATCCTGCCGCTTCTATTCCACATTGCAGAAGCTCAAATGGCAGATACTTTTTATCGTAAATTCAAGAAACTCACGGATCAGCCCTCCAAAATAAGCTCGAACAGACTCCGGATGTCCTCGTCGCTTATCCCGTAGCTTCTGCCCTTCTGAACGGCCCTTTCCAGATCCGCCTCCAGTTCCTTCTTCTGTTCCTCCAGGAAGAGCTGGAGGTTCACCGCCGCCACATAGGTCCCCTTCCCGTGGACAGTGGCGGTGAAGCCTTCCGCCTCCAGGCTGTCGTAGGCTTTCTTCACGGTCAGTGCACTGATCTTCAGCTCCTTGGACAGGGCGCGGACGGAGGGCAGGTTGTCGTTTGCTTTCAGCTCCCCTCTGCGGATCAGGGTTTTGATCTGGTCTGCCAGCTGTTCATAGATGGGGATCATGGAAGAATTGTTTATAATAATGCGCATTTATCTTTCCTCCTTGTAAACAGTATATAACAGCGTCAAACTGTTGTCAAGTGTTATATACTGTTTATTCAGAATTTTTGTATGAAGACTTTTTTATAAAGAGAAAGAGGCCGCCGCAGAAAGCAACCTCCTCATGATTTTTACTTTAATTATTGAGCCTCCATCAAGTTAATCATCTTCATCCGCCTCTCGTTTCCCCCCTCACGCTCCGCGCCACCATCTCCTCCGCCATCCCC
>CAJTSY010000081.1:0-12090 GCA_910578995.1 uncultured Acetatifactor sp. | reverse complement strand
TTTCTCATTCAATAACTGTATAAAAGTGCTCTTGATCGCCATTTTTGTAAAATTGGGCATTTTCCTCATCTCCTCAGACAGTATACGGGCAGATGAAACTGCTCTCATTCATATAAAGTATATGATAAAAAATGCCTTTTTTCAATCATGAAATCCGGCTTGAACCCTGCATCCCCCTATTTCCGTCCATTTGCGCTGTCAAACCGTCCGTTTGCGCTGTTTCCCTTAAGATTCCGCACAATATACCGATACACGGAATAGAGCGGCTACGATTCGGCCATAATGCGGTATGCGGCCTGCGGCAGGCCCGAAAGGCTTAATTATGATAAAAACAGCGATTTGCGACGATGAACCTTATATAAGAAGCTACCTGGCATCCCTGATCAGGAGCCAGGATCCCGGGGCTGCAGTCACGGAATATGCATCCGCTGCCGCCTATCTGTCAGACGGGGCGGAGTATGACCTGCTCTTTCTGGATATAGAGCTGGGAGCTCCTGCAAAGGATTCCGCAGCCGGCCCGGATTCCCCCATGGCAGCATCCCCTGACCGGAATTCCTGTGAAAACGGTATGGATCTGGCCAGACGGATCCGATCCATGCGGGAGGGCCCGCAGCCCCTGATCATCTTTGTCACCGGCTACGAATCCTATGTATATGACGCTTTCGATGTGGATGCCTTCCAGTATCTCTTAAAACCCATCGACGAACAGCGGTTTGCGGAAGTCTATCGCCGGGCTGCGCAGCGGATCAGGGCAAAGACCGCCCAACAGGGAAAAAAACTGGTGATTCGCTGCGCCGGAACAAGCAGGATACTGGCGCCAGACGATGTCTATTACATGGAAAGCCAGGGGCATAAAATCGTGCTGCACCTGAAAGACACCACCCTGGAATACTACGCAAGGCTGGCGGACCTGGAACAGGAACTGCAGGGACAATTCTACCGGATCCACAAAGGCCTCCTGGTGAACCTGGCCTATGTGGAAGAATACGGCAGGACAACCGTGACCCTTGCCAACGGGGAATACCTGAATCTGTCAAAGTATAAATATGACGGCTTTGTGAAGGCTCATCTCCAGTTTATGCGGACTTCCATGTAAATCTCGTCCGCCGTTAAAGAAGGAGGCTCAACTTGACCAGGGAAACCTTTATTTTGTCCTACCAGATAACTTCAGGAACCGAGCTCTTTTTCAGCTCCATTTTCATGGCGGCCCTTTTTCGGCCTTTTCTGAGAGAGGGAAATAATCCGGAGAGGCTGCGCAGAAACCTTTTCCTGATTATCCTGGTCAACGGAGCGGGATGTCTTCTGTACCTGCTTCCCTCATTCAGCGGAAAAATCCACATGGTAACAGTGACGCTTACACTGATGGCACTCTCCGGTTTTCTCGGCATGGAGCGGAACTTCATCTTCCTTCTGGAGGCCGTATTCTATTCCGTCAGAAACCTGAGCATGATAATGATGCGGAGTGTGGACTATTTCCTGGAAAAAATTTTTCTGAAAAACACAAATACTGCGGAACTGGTCTATTGGAAAGCTTTCTGGAATAACCTTCTGGTTACAGCCATGCAGCTTCTCCTCTTTTCCATTATGCTCTTCATGGCCGGGAGACAGCTGCGGAAAAGGGAAATGCGGCTCCATGTCAGGGAACTGTGCTGCCTGCTGCTGGCTCCTGCCATGGGGATTCTGTTTGTCAACCTTGTCCTGCGGCTTCTGGTGGTGGTCAATGGAAATGAAGTATTCCGGCTCTTTGAATCCATTCCGGCCTTTACCGTCATTCTTCCGGCAATGGCCTTCCTGATTTATGCGGGAATTCTGGCCGCCATTGCCGCCTGCCAGAGAATCCTGCTTCTCCAGGAGGAACGGGAAAACTATTTTGTGGCCACACAGCAGCTTTCCGCCATGGCAAACCGCATCCGGGAAGCAGAAGGAATGCAGGACGACTTACGGCGCATGAAGCATGAACTGCGGAACCATCTCACTACCATCCGGGGGCTTGCGGTAAGCGGCCACTATGAAGACATGGATGCTTACATTGGGCAGATGAATAAAAGCCTGGACATGTTTTCCCCTGCCATCTCCACGGGCAATCCGGTAACGGATGTCATCCTGAACGACAAACGAAAATCAGCCATGGAGAACGGCATTCATTTTCAGACAGAATTTACCTATCCGGAAAAGGGCGGCTATAATGCCTATGACATGGGTATCATCCTGGGCAATCTGCTGCAGAACGCACTGGAAGCCTGCGGCAAAGTGCCGGAAGGTTCAAGATACATCTCTGTCTCCGGCAGACAGAAGAAAAAGTTTTTCCTCCTGGAAGTGCGCAACTCCTTTCAGGGAGAGATTCATTTTGACAGACATACAAATCTCCCCCTCTCCACAAAGGAGGAGGAGCGACCCGGGACATCCGGCTTATCCCGCGGCACCGGACTGTCCGACGTGAATTCCGGTCTCTCCCACAGCAATGGAATGTCCGGCATGAATTCCGGTTTTCCCCACGGCACTGGAATGCCCGGCATGAATTCCGGTTTTTCCCACGGTATAGGACTGTCCAACGTGAAACGCACCGCAGAGAAATACAGCGGAAACCTGGATATCAGGATAGAGGGCAACACCTTCTGTGTCACCGTCCTGCTCCAACAGTGCTCCCTGGAAAAACAGGTTCCGGAACAAAAAGGAGGCCGCCGGACTCCTTTGAATCAGACATGTGGTTCCGAAAAACAGATGAACCACGGAAAGGAGAAACATGTTAATTGACCAGATCACAGTCAAAGAAGTAAATGAGTATTATGCACTGAGAGGCGGCAGGCGGACAGCAAGGATACATAATTTTGCAAACTGCCTGGGAGAAATCTCCGCCAAAAGAAGCCTCGGCGGAGGATATGTCAGGAAGGAAACCTCAGCTTCCGGATCCACTCCTGGCAGCACCGCAGCCACCTACAGGCGCAGCTCCGGCAGCGCCAGGGCAGCCGACGGCCACAACTCCGGCTACACGACAGCCTACAGCAGGATATCCGACAGCAGCGCCCGGGAAACGGCTGAGTCCGAACATACTGACCAGAGTTCCGCCGACAGTGCAGGTCATTCCTGCTGTGATAAATGCCAGGTAACCAACCAGCTGCTGCAGATGATGGCTGACAGTCTTTACACCCGGAATATCCTGGGCTATTCCTCTGTGGGTTCCGGTGCCCTGGCAGCTTATCAGAGCATGTCGAAATTCCTGGGCACAGGTTTCCTGTCCTAGGACTCTGCGCCCCCTATGGACTGCATCTCTTACAGGGATTGTATCCCTGATTTATAAGTTCTTCCCTGGGGGCGCTGACCGGAAGTTTATTTTTTTCCTTCATCTGCCCGACACTGGGGCAGTCCGGCAGATGAAATATCATGGTATTGGTATTGCAGATATAGTCTGCTGCCACCGGCATTTCCGCAGCACTCCCAGGTTCCGGTGCAGCGTCCGGCGCAGGGGAGGAGGCGGATCCGGCGGGCTCGCCCGCCTGCCAGGTTTCGGACGGACTACAGTTCCACGTCAAAGTACTGCCGTCACTTGTTACCACAATACTGCCCTGCTCATCTGTCCGGTAAACCTTTACCCCCATGGACCGCAGATGATTTAAGGTCTCCGCATGGGGATGGCCGTAAGAATTCCCCTCCCCGCAGCTGATCACGGCATAGAGAGGGGATGCCGCCTCCAACAGCTTTTCGGAGGATGAAGTCCTGCTGCCATGGTGTCCCGTCTTGTACAGATCCACGTCCAGGGAAATACCGCTCTCCAGCATATCCGCCTCTTCCTCTTCTTCCGCATCCCCGGTAAACAGAAACCTGTTTTCTCCATGTTCCAGAACCAGTGAAATAGAATTGTTATTGCTGTCGCTCCCCGTGGCAACGGGCCCTACAATGGTAAACAGGGCATCCCCCAGGGAATACTGCTGTCCCCGCACAGGCATGGTGCGCTTATATCCCTTACCTTCCATCGTATCCACCACGTCCCGGTAAGTATTGGTATCCTTTTCCTCCCCGGTCATAAAAATGGTATCGCAGTCAAATTTATACAATATAACATCCATTCCGCCGATATGGTCTTCGTCCGGATGTGTGCAGACCACATATTTTAAGGCATCCACACCCTGTTTTTGCAGGTAATTCTGTATCCTGGTTCCCTGGTCATTGCCGCCTGCATCGATAAGCATGGCTTCCCCTCCGCAGCAGACCAGCGTAGCGTCCCCCTGCCCCACGTCCAGAAAGTGTACTTTCAGTTCTTCCTGAACCTTCCGGTTCTTTTGTGCGTCTGCATTGTGTTCTTCCCCGCAACCCAGAAGCAGTCCCACTACGATGAGCGCCGCTACCAGACCTGAGATTCTGCTCATTACGGCATTTCGTCCCCTGCGTCCGCTTCTCATTTGTATCTTTCTCCTTCGATTTGTCCGTTTTGCTACGGATTTCTGCTATCCAATATACATCAAATGAACTGCCCTATCAAGGAATTTCCGGTGCTTCCACAATGAACAGGCTCCCGTGAAAGAATCCATACCGCTACAGCCATCCGGGATTCGCCACATCCGCATTGCCTAAAGTATCAAAGTGATTTGTAACATATCCCGTCACAGCAATTGTAAAACCCCGCCGCATATGCTAGAATAAAATCGGTAACAAAGAGATAAAAATTACCGGATCGCAGGAGCGGATATCTATCATGACAATTACAAAAAATAACCGGACAAACGATTTTTCCAACGGAAAAGTCTGGCAGAATATTATCAGCCAGTCCATTCCCCTGATTCTGGCCCAGCTGGTACAGCTTCTCTATAATGTGGTGGACCGCATTTATATCGGGCATCTGCCCGGGGCTGACAGCATGGCGCTGACAGGCATAGGACTTGTATTTCCCCTGACGACGCTGATCGCAGCCTTCACCTTTCTCTTTGGCACGGGCGGTACGCCCCTTTTCTCCATAGCCAGGGGAGCCGGGGAGGATAAACAGGCAGAAAAAATACTGGGAAATACCTTTTCCCTGCTGTTGGGATGCTCACTGGTGATGTTTTTCTTCTGCTATATTTTCCGCAGGCCGGTGCTCTATCTGTTTGGCGCAGGGGACGCTTCCTATGTGTATGCGGATGCGTATCTGCGTATTTATCTGTTCGGTACGACGTTTACCATGCTGTCCACAGGACTTAACGGCTTTATCAACGCCCAGGGATTTCCCAGGATGGGAATGCTGACCACCCTGATTGGCGCGGTGCTGAACCTGGTGCTGGATCCGGTTTTCATCTTCCTGCTGGATATGGGCGTGAGCGGAGCGGCCCTGGCCACCATACTGAGCCAGATGGTATCCTGCGTGTGGGTTCTGCTGTTCCTGACAGGCAGAAAGGCCCTGCTGCGCATCCGGAAGGAAAATCTGGCAGTGGACTGGAAACTGACACGGAAAATTATGGCCCTGGGAATGTCCGGTTTTATCATGCAGGGAACCAACTGCCTGGTCCAGGTAGTATGCAACGCCACCCTGAAAATATACGGGGGAGATCTGTATGTGGGAATCATGACCGTCATCAACTCGGTCCGGGAGATATTGTCGCTGCCGGTAAACGGACTCACCAGCGGTTCCCAACCGGTGCTTGGGTACAATTACGGGGCGAAGCAGTATGAACGGGTATGCCAGGGAATCCGATTCACCGCGGTTTTGGGAATTCTTTATACCCTGCTTGCCTGGTTTGCCGTCATCCAGTGTCCCCATTTTCTGCTGTCGGTTTTCACCGAAGATACCGCCATGCTGGAGGCAGGGACGGAAGCGCTGCAGCTGTACTTTTTCGGTTTCTTCTTTATGGCCTTTCAGTTTTCCGGACAGTCCGCCTTCACCGCCCTGGGCTGTTCCAAGCGGGCAGTTTTTTTCTCCCTGCTGCGCAAGGCTGTAATCGTGGCTCCCCTGACCCTTATCCTGCCCCGTATGGGACTGGGCGTGAACGGCGTATTCTGGGCCGAGCCTATCTCTAACTGCATAGGCGGGCTTGCATGTTTTATCACCATGTATATCACGCTGTACCGTAAGCTTAAGGCTTCTGCCAGAGAGATCTCAACAGCCGCAGCCGTTTCCGGACATACGGAATCCCTGCCCTAAAATCCCCCCTGTGCCAGAATTCCTTTATTCCATTGTTTCCTCAGGCCTGATGCCCCACAATACCACCGCAAATGTCCCCCATACCCCCACAGCGGCAAAGATCGCCAGGAAATTCAGAACCACATTTCCGTAAGAAGATACCAGGAAAGAGAACATATGCACCAGAACCATGGCCACCCGCACCGATTCCAGCCTTCCCGCCTGGTCCGGCTGATATTCCCTGACACGTCCTGCGGTCTCCCCGGTCAGCACATATATGGCGTAGACATAGATCACTGCCCGAAGCAGGCCCTCCACGCCATTTTCATACTCCCATATCCAGTGCAGGAAATGATCCGCCGCCAGGATCAGGAACAGCGGTTTTATCCGCTCCTCTGCCTGTGTCCTGTGGGAATGGACCTGTATGGAGGCGTAAAACAGCATCATCCCCACGAAAGTCGGCAGAATCTCTATATTCGCGCTGTCGATCCGGATATCCACACAGGCGAACAAAAGCCCCCATTTCAGGCATTTCAGTGCTGTCCGTTCCACACTTCTCCCTCCTCCCGCAGCGTCCCGTCTACAAAAATGCGAACATAAATGCTCATTTTATCATCCGCTTTCCAACACATCCCAGGCTGAATGAAACCTTCCCCTCCTCCATTCACCAGCCGCGGTTCTCCTGCCATCATCTCTCTCCCATTGAACACACTGAAGCCGCAGCCGTTACTGCTTCCATAGGAAGAGGTACCTGTGTCCAGGCTCCATGGAGGCCGGTATCCCTGCACATACGCTTCCTCCAACTGTTTTTCCTGTTCAAGCTGCTCCATGACCCATTCATTATCCGCATCCTCCCGGGGAGTTACCAACACTTTTATTCTGTGTCCTGTCAGATCCTCCTCTCCCAGATAAGTGACATAAGCGTCCTGAATCTTATACTCCTGGGAAAGCTGCACAGGAAAGGTTTCCTCCTGTCCTGCAGCCTCAGACTGGATACTGGAACGGATTATTCCTGCCATGGCATTCAGTTCCGCAAAATATCCGCTGTTATATCCTTTCACCTCCACCTGGAAGTCCCCAAGCCGGGCACTGGCTGACAGCATGGATTCCGGCCCGTACTGCCCCTCCCGTGTTTGAGATTCTCCGGCCAGGCGCACCTTCCAGCCATCCTCCTTAACCAGGGACAGCTTCCATTCCGTAGTATTGATTCCCTGGGAAGTGACGCATACCGTGGCGCTTCCTTCCGTATCGCTGTACTGCAGATTATAGATATCATATTTAATCACCCGTAAAATCGCTTTCGGGAAATATGGCGGTATCCTTTCTCCGCTCCCGTCCTCCCACGGTACTTTCCTTATGCTTCCAGGCTCCAGGATATCCTCCCCGTTTTCCATACACGCAAGGACATACTCCTCGTAACCGGAAATATCTTCTCCGGGCATGATAATCATGCGGTAAACCGCGTTTTTCTGTTCAAAAGCACGCAAAAACAGATAGACTGCCTGCTCCGGGGTACAGGCATGCCAACACCTCGCATGAAGCAGTGCCATCTCCATATCCCCCGAAGTCTCAATGGACGGCATTGTGAATCCCTCCTCCGCCTTAGCCGGATTCCCAATACAGGCCAGTGCCATCATCAGCGTAATGCACAGCGTCACCAGTCCTATCCTCCCCGGCACTTTCTGAAAATCCCGGATGCGCCGGATCCTGGTCTTCATGTTCCGGTAGGAGCTGGCCATGTTGGATGTACCGATTTTCACGGGATGACGCCCTTCTCCCATATCGATCAGCAGCCTGCCATACCTTTGGGCCTGCTTTCTGCCGCAAAGCTCCAGTACACGTTGGTCGCACAGCGCCTCGCCGTCGTTCTGTACCGCGGAAGCCAGTGCTCACACCACCGGATTGAACCAGTTTATTATCCGCACAATATGAAGTCCTATATTGACCAACACATCCCCGAACTTCTTGTGCAGCAGTTCATGTACTATGATTTCCTCTTCCGGCGCCGCCCAGTCCTCCGGCAGCACAAGAACCGGCCTGACCAGGCCGCAGATAAAGGGAGTGCGGCTTTTTCCCGTTCGGATATCCCGGCAGCTCTTCAAACCGTATTTTGCGGCAGTCTGATCCACATATTCCCGCAGCGCCGGATCCGCCTTCCGCATCCTTCCAACCTGGATCCGCAGCGCTGTCCAGGAACACAGATACCAGCCGCCCAATACTACCGCCCCCCACAGCCACACCTGCCCCAACTGGGAAAAGACATCCCCATGTCCCCTCTTCTCTGCCAGAAGCCTGGCAAACTCCAGCCATTTTCCCACCGGCACCTCCCGGAAGACCGAAAAAGGCGCAGAAACCATTCCAAAACGGAGGGGTGTCACCATGCGCACCAGGAGCACCAACCAGATCAGGTAATGCCACCTGGCATCCAGTTTATCATGGAAAATCAGCTTGATAAGCCAGATCAGCAGACCTGCCACCGAAACCACCGCCGTATATTCCCATATCCCCCATATATCCATAGAAACCTCCCCCTGTTGTCATCGTTCCTGCATCCCATCATTTTCGTAAAGCAGGCTTTTCACCTTTGTTTATTTCCCATATCCCTCCAACAGCTTCCGCAGCTCCTCTGCCTCCCCTGGGGACAGCTGCCTGTCCTTCACAAAAGAAGCCACCATGTTTCCCACATTTCCCCGGTACACCCTCTGAAGGAAACTCTGCCGCTCCTGCCTCTCGCATTCCTCCCGTGGAACCGCTGTCCGGTATACATGGGGGGAACGCTCCCTGTCCACCTCCAGGAATCCTTTTCCGCAGAGCCTTGTGAGAAAGGTATGTATGGTATTCTTATTCCACTTTTTTCCCAGTTTCTCCGCCAACTGGGGCTGTGTCATCTCCTCCTGCCACAGCAGTTCCATGAGGATCCATTCGCTCTCTGTAATTCTGCAGTCCATTCTTCTCCTCCCCGCTTTTCCTTTTTTATGAGTATTCTTTACTTTCTGTTTTCTACTTCTCTGCCTTTTACTTCTTTGCTTTTCTGCCTTTCTGCTTTTTAACTTCCAAATCTATACTTCAGGCCACTTGCCCTGCCCTTTATTTAAACAGAGCCTACGTGTGTAGTCTCTATAATATTAGACTACACCCGTAGGCTCTATTTGTCAAGTACTTATATCAGAAAACTCCTCAGAAAGAAAATAATTGTACAAAACCGTCTCAAAAATCCGGTTGGAAATAACTTTACGCAGTCCAGGAGCTCTTCTGCAAAAGCCGCCACAAAGAGCTGCTCCTTCTCAAAGGACAGGGAGCTGATTCTCTGAAAATCCAGACACGCGATCTCGTAATCCTTCTCCAGAAAATCCGCCAAAGCCCTCAAAGTGGTTGTTTTTCCGTATTGTCTTGCTTTGTTTATTGCAAAGTAAGACCCGGCATCCACCATGGCTTTGATTTCCTCCAGCCTGGGCTTCAGATTGACCATATAATGCCTGCCAGGTATGCAGGCGCCGTTGACATTAAATGTTTTTGCCATCTCTGCTACCCTTTCCCTTTCAAAACATATAATTACAGCCTTTTCGGCTATAGTATAACATATCGCAGACTATGTCCGCAACACTAATGGAAAGAATAGAATCGCATACTTCAAGAAAATCTGCGGGAAAAATGCCGGAAAAATCTTAATCATTCCAGGAAATATCCTTGACGATGCATCCAAAATAGAATATCATAATAGAAGAGCCACCACCAACAGAAAGGAGGACGTTAACTAATTTCCGGTTAACAGTAAAAGTATGATTCTGCGTCTAAAGAAAAATGTGAGGAAACAGGCCAAACGCCTGCACAAAGAAACGGAAAAGCTTTATAAGAAACTCAGTGACAAGGGATCCAAAGGGTCCTCCGCCAAATTTGACACCAACGACGTACTGCTGAAGATGGACGGGATTGAGAATGAACTGAAGGAGCTCCGGAATGTCATCAACCAGGAGAAGGAGCAGGCTTATCTGGAGCGGATGGAGGGCATCACCCGCCAGAAGGTGAAACGTCAGTAGAATAAATACATATGAAAATGCAGGTTGCGGAAATCTATCAGCCTGCATTTTTATTTGCAACTTTGATGCAAAAATGATGTCTTTATGATGAATTATTTCCGTATGCTATAATTACAAAACAAATGCGAAATTTGTCGAAATAAATGTTACTGGTGTAAGAGGGGGTGTGGTTGAAGTGGGATTATCTGACCTGAATTTTTTATTCCGCTTTCTTCCTATATTTTTAATCCTATATTTTTTATGTCCCGTAAAATACCGGAACGTGGTCCTGTGTCTGTCCGGCATACTGTTCTGTGCATTGTCCAGTCCTGCCGGAGCTGCTGTACTGTGCATTTCCATAACCGTGAATTATGTTATGACCTGTCTGATGGACTGCAGGCCCCGGTTTCTCTCCGGCATCGGGGAAAAACGCTGTTGGCGCAGGGCATGGCTTTTTATGTCCCTGCTTTTCAATGTGGGACTTCTGTGCTATTATAAATACAGGGCAGATGCGCTTCCGCCAGGCATCAGCTTTTATACGTTTACACTATTGTCCATGGACATCGATGTGTTTCTCCGCCGGGAAAAGCCGGCCCGGAACCTGATGGAGGCCGGCGCCTTTGCCGCAATGTTTCCAAAGCTGCTGTCAGGTCCCATTACGGCTTATTCGGATCTCATGGAGCAGATCCGCAGGCGGAAAAGCAGCGCAAAAAAGATAGAATATGGTCTGTCCCTGGTGATTGCAGGACTTTCCTTCAAGGTTCTCATTGCGGATACCGTGGGGATTCTGTGGCATGAAATTCAGACTGTGGGGTTTGAAAGTATTTCCACACCTCTGGCCTGGATGGGCGCTGCCGCTTATTCCACGCAGCTTTTTTTTGATTTTCAGGGATACAGCCTGATGGCAGTGGGGCTGGGCTGCATGCTGGGATTTGATCTGCCCCGGAACTTTGACCACCCTTACCGATCCCGGAGCATCAGCGAGTTTTACCGCAGGTGGCACATTTCCCTGGGGCGGTGGTTTCGGGATTATCTGTATATTCCCCTGGGCGGAAGCAGGGCAGGCACTGTCCGCACCGTGTTTAATCTGTTTACCGTTTGGATTTTAACGGGAATATGGCATGGTATTACCTGGAATTTTACTCTGTGGGGGCTGACGCTTGGATTTTTTATCGTACTGGAAAAGCTCTGCCTGGGAAAATTCCTTCAGGCCCATAAACTGCTGTCCCGTCTGTACGTGTGGTTTCTGATTCCGCTGACATGGGTGGTCTTCGCGATTACGGATCTGTCCGGCCTGGGAATTTACTTTACACGCCTTTTTCCCTTCTGGGGAGAGGGTATTGCGGTAAATCCTTCAGACTGGATTTACCACGGCAGAACCTACCTGGGATTTTTTCTGGCAGCCCTGGCGGTGTCCAGCCCCGTGGCGGATACCCTTTGGAAGAAATTCTGGAACACAATTATAGCAAAATGCATCCTGTTTATCCTGTTCTGGATATGTGTATACCGCATCGTGAACGGACTGCACAACCCGTTCATGTACCTGGGCTTCTGAGGCTTCCAGGCTTTCCGAAAGCCAGTCGGTCATCTGTAGCAGAGTCAGGATGTGGAACCATATATAGGAGATTTATATGAAAAAACGAAAGCACAATGCCCCTTTATTATCTGCAATTACGCTGAGCATGGCATGCACCAGCCTGTTTTCCCTTCTCAGCGCCCACAATATTTACCGCAATTTTGATACCGACGGCTGGAAGCAGCCCCTGGTGTCCGTATTGATGCAGGGCCTGGCCCATAAAGATTATCCCTGGAATCCCAGTAATTCGATTTTGGCTTCCGGTAATTCCGTGGCGGCTTCCCCGAACCAGTCTGATATGGAAGGGCTCCCGGTTACCATCGTTGATCCTTCCGTATCCTCAGAGGGTACCGGAAGCGGAACCATAAGACAGCCGGGAACATCTGTCCCAAATGCGGCAAATGGACAGG
>CAJTSY010000080.1 GCA_910578995.1 uncultured Acetatifactor sp. | reverse complement strand
GCTTCCCGTCCCCAGCCCGCTGCACCATTCCTTCACCTGTCCCAGGGCCCCCGCATAAACCTGCCAGCCGTCCACAAAAGTAAGGTACGCCAGTCCGGACACAGTAAATAATATCAGATAACACCATTTTTTCAGCCATTTCATATCTTCCCACCTGCTTCTTCGAAATCTGCCTGTCCGCAAATCCCCGAAATGCCCCTGCCCGCCGAAAGGCAGCTGTCAGCCACATTCTAAAACTGAAGGTACATAAACGGATTATGCCCCTCCACCTGCAGCCTCCACACACACAGCCAGAACAGCGCCGCCAGGATCAGGATCCCGGGCAGGGTATCCTTCCCTTTCCGGAACAGATTCCGCACCGCCGGCGTACATGCAACCGCCCCTGCCGCCAGCAGGCTTCCGTAATCCGACAGGGCTTTCTGCCAGTCCCCGGCCCCCACAGCCTGGCCCGGTATCACATGGAACATCCTTCCCAGGTAAATCTGGAGCTGGCTGATATCCGTAACGGCAAAGCAAACCCATGTAACCGGAATAAATATGCATACATAGAGATGGGGCAGCACCCGGCCCGGACCTCTCTCCACCCACCTGCCGGCCCCCCAGGCTTTCAGCTGTCTCTCCGCCACAATAGCCAGCCACAGCAGCATGCCCCAGACCAGGAAATTTGCCGTGCTCCCGTGCCAGACGGAGGTCAGCGCCCATACTGCCAGCAGATTGCACGCTGTCCGGAACTCCCCCCTGCGGTTTCCGCCAAGGGGAATATAGACATATTTTGTAAACCACCGCCCCAGCGACATATGCCATCTCCTGTAAAACTCCCGAACCGAGGTTGCCATGTAGGGATTCCGGAAATTCTCCGGAAGCTCAAAGCCAAGCATCCGCCCCAGCCCCGACGCCATAAGGGAATAGCCGTAAAAATCAAAATATATCTTCATGGAATAGGCGATGGCCGCAATCCATGACAGGGGGGTGGATATGCTTTCAAACCCCGTGACCTGCACCTCCTGCCACAACAGCCCCACCCGGTCCGCCAGGAGCACCTTACTGGCCAGTCCCATGGTAAACAGCTTCATTCCCTCCTGGACACCGCTTACCGAAAACTCCCTTTCACCCAGGCGCCCCCGGATCTCCCCGTAACCCACAATGGGACCTGACAACAGCTGTGGAAACATGGTGATATAACTGGCCAGCCTCAGGAAGTTTTCCTCCCTTTTCTGCTCTCCCCTGTACACATCCGCCAGGTAGGACAAAATCTGGAATGTGTAAAAACTGATGCCCGGGGGCAGTCCCGCGCCGCCCACGCCATATTTAAAAACTGCCAGAAGCCCCACATTGTAAGACAGGGCCACAATAAATATAATCCGCCTTAACTTCCTGCCTTTCTTTCTTCCTTTCTGCTCCAGGTGCAGCCCCAACAGATAATTCACCACCACCGAAACCAGGAGCAGAAGCAGGTATTTCGGTGATCCAAGGGCATAAAAAAGTAAGCTTCCTGACAGAAGCGTCACATTTTTTGCCCTTTTCGGAGTCAGGCTGTATACTGCCATAAAAAGCGGAAGAAAGAAGAGTAAGAATTCTATACTGCTGAATATCAAGAATCATCACATCTTTCGTTGCTTTATAATAATATACTATCCTGTCCGGGGCTTATTGACAACTAAAAAAATCTTAATTTTGCCTTCCAAAATGTTACAAAACCGTAGCAATTATGTAAGAATTGTTGTAAACTATAAGGGATACCGCAGACAGGCCTCTAATTTGGAAAATTATACCTACCCGTATAATTCCCGAAAGGATGACTCATGAAAGAACAACTATACACAATCCCCTTAAACGATGCCGTAAACGCCAACGACGAATGCCCCTTCTGCTACATTGAGCGGAGCGTTGAACAGGATCTTCTGGACTTCTGCCTGGGCAGCGGCTCCTCCTACATGGAAGCCGACATCCGGGAGATGACGGACAGGGCAGGTTTCTGCCGGCAGCATTTCCAGAAAATGTTCGACTACGGCAACACCCTGGGCAACGCCTGGATTCTGAAGACCCACTACCAGAAAGTGATCGGGGAGATGAAAAACGAATTCGCCCATTTCAAACCCGCCAAAACCACCTTCAAGGACAGGCTCCGCAAGGCCTCCGACTCCAACGCCATCGGCATGTGGGTGCGCAGGAAAGAAGCCTCCTGTTACATCTGTGACCATTTTGCGGAGACTTATGCGCGGTATATGGATACTTTTTTCTATCTGTGGAAGGAAGACCCGGAATTCTGCAGCAAGGTCAAGGAAGGGAAAGGATTCTGCCTGCACCATTTCGGAGATCTGTGCGAGGCTGCCGACAGCAGGCTTTCCAACAATGACAAGGAGGATTTCTACGGCGCAATGTTCCCCCTGATGGAACGGAACATGCAGCGCCTGGCAGAGGACGTGGCATGGATGGTGGAAAAATTTGACTACCGCAACAAGGATGCCGACTGGAAGAATTCCAGGGACGCCATCCAGCGGGGCATGCAGAAACTGAAGGGCGGCTACCCTGCGGACGGCCCCTACCAGATGAGCAAATAGGCCGGGCTGTTATCTGTACACGATCTTCCTCATCATGTCCAGATAATCGCAGATTTCCTCATAGAGCATCTCAGGCTGGAAGGAAGCGTCCTGAAAACGTTCCGTCATCAGCCCCCGGATGGTGAAGTCCAGCATCTTACGCAGCTTACGTCCGTCGGTGCCCTCAGGCAGGGCGTCATAGTCGATCTGGGCATCGATGGCGGAGCAGGCCTCCTCCAGGGCGTTTTTCTTCTCCTCCACGGACAGAAGGGCCTCATAGCAGTCCTCCGACTGGGAACGGTTCAGAAACTGCTGCATGAACGGATATCCCCTCATGGCATGCATTCTGGCCCGTTCTATCTGTTTTATGACCAGAAACAGGTCTGTCTCCTTTGGATCCACCACCGACCGCATCTCCAGGTTCATGTACTTGACGCTGTAGTCATACACAAAACGGTATACCCCCAGCTTACTGCCGAAATAATGAAACAGCAGCCCCTTGCTGACGGCGGCCTCCCGGACAATGTCATCGGTGCTGCCATGGCGGTACCCCTGGACTGCAAAAACCTTCAGGGCGGCATTTATCATCCTGTCCTGCTTCTCTTTTTTCAGGTCAAAAAATTTGCTGTTCATGCGTTCTCTCCTATTCCAGTTCCGCAAATCATAAATTTTTAGTAAAATTACGTATATTCCCTTTTCAAAACTGCAAAATAGTATTAATATTTAATTGGTACACATACCAGAAAAAACCACTTGAAAGGAGTTGCTTATGTCCAAGAAATTTCGAAAAGCGCTGTTAGCCACCGCTGCCATCGCTTCCGCCGCAGGCGCCCTGCTCTACTTATCACGGAAAAAAGCCGCTGACGAGACAGAGGATTCCGATTATGACGATTTCAGCGATGACGGGGCCGGGGATTCCGATTCCTCCCGCAGCTACGTCCAGCTGAATCCCGACACACCGGAGAAAGAGGAGACCGCTTCCCCTGAATGCTGCTGCGGAGAGACAGCTCCCGCGGAAGAAGCGCCCGCCGAGGCTCCTGAAACCGATTCCTTTACCCCCCTGGCCGACCAGGCGCCGGCTGCGGAGGAGAAGACCGAGGAAGCCGTAGAGGAGTTTTTTGATGAAGAAGACAGTTCCGAGGAGGAGCCGCCTATTCCCGAGTCCTGACAAAGAGCCGCTCAGCGGCTTTTTTGTTTTAGCAGAACTCCCCCCAGGCCTCCCGGAGCAGGGCGGCGCCCTCCCGGATTTTTTCTTCTGTCAGCCCGCCGAAGCCGACCAGCACCGTGGCGCTGCCGGCGGCATCCTCCACCATGCTTTCAGACAGGCCGTACACTCTCACTTTCTTTTCCAGCGCCCTGGCCACAAGTTCCTCCTCGGTGACCTTTCCCCGGGCCGTCAGCAGAAGGTGGAGTCCGGCGTTTTCACCGGAAACCGCAAAACCCCCTCTCAGCTGCTGCAGGCATGCCAGCAGCATATCATGCTTGGCGCGGTATATCTTCCTCATTTTATTCAGGTGCCTCTCAAAATACCCGTCCCGTATGAACTCATTTAAAATGCTCTGGTCTATGCGGGAAACCGTGCAGGAATAAAAGGAACAGTTCTCCCTGTACCTTTCCAGCAAAACCTCCGGAAGCACCATGAAGCTCACACGGATGGCAGGAGCTATGGCCTTGGAAAATGTGCCCATGTAGATCACTTTCCCATGCCCATCCGAAGCCTGCAGCGCAGGGATGGGTTTCCCCCGAAAGCGGAATTCACTGTCGTAGTCATCCTCGATAAGATACCTGTCCGGCCTGCTGTCCGCCCATTTCAACAGCTCCATCCTCCTGCCGATAGGCATCACCGTCCCCGTGGGAAACTGATGGGAGGGCATCACGTAAGCCGCGGTGACCTGACTCTGCTCCAGCCTGTCCGCACGCATGCCCGCTTCATCCATCTCCACGGTAGTGATATGGTAGGCAAAGGAACGGAATATCCGGTAAGATCTCTTATAGGTAGGATTTTCCATGGCAATATGCACATGGCGGCCCAGAATCTTCTCCAAAAGCATAAGGAGATAATCGTTTCCCGCCCCCACAATGATCTGCTCCGGCCTGCAGTCCACCCCCCTGGAAGAATGAAGGTACCTGCTGATGGTCCGGCGCAGTTCCCAGTCTCCCTGGGCCTCCCCCTTCGCAAACAGATCACTGTTGGCATAGCTAAGAATGTTTTTCGTAATCTTCTTCCAGACGCTGAACGGAAAGCCTGACATATCAATATCATAAGGAGAGAAATCCACCCGAAAGCCCCTGTCCTCCATCGCGTTCCCGCGGTTTTGGCCCTCCTCACCGTTCCCTTCCCGGGCTCTTCCCGGGTTCCGGCCCTCCTCACCGTTCCCTTCCCGGGCTCTTCCCGGGTTCCAGACCTCCTCACCGTTCCCTTCCGGAAAATTCTCACCGCTGCCGTCCCTGAATCCCCCGGCCTCCTTCCCCCGGGCAAAAAATCCCCCGGACCCGTCCAACTGTACCAGATCCTCCACGGAACACACAAAATACCCCCTGCAGGGCCTGGCCTCTATATAACCTTCGCTGAGAAGCTGTCCGTAGGCATAATCCACGGTACTTCTGGCCACCTGGAGATATTCTGCCAGAAAACGCGTGGAGGGAAGCCTCTCTCCCGCCAGAAGCTTCCCAGTCCTGATTTCCTCTTTGATATAATCGTAAATCTGCTCATACAGATGCTGTATGCCGTCTGTCCTGAGCTGAATGGTCATCTCCCTCAAACCCGTCACCCGCGCATCCCGCTCTATTTTGACTTCAGTTCCCGCATCACCTGGTCCTTCATGTCCCGGGCCCTGTCCTTGATGCGCACATTTGCACCCGGGGAGGTAATCACTGCGCTCAAAAGCTTTGTGGCCACTCCGTAATCCTTAAACCGCACCGCCAGAACTGCCACCAGGTAATCCACCGTCACCGTATTCATGCCGCAGATGGGAAACATTTCACTCTGCCTGGCCTCGGAAAACCCCTTGTAAGCATTCTCCAGAAATTCCTCTTCCTGCCTGGCCAGCGCCGCTACTTTCTTCTCATCACAGTCTTCCTTTTCCCGCAGGCTCTCGCCATAGCCTCTCAGGAGCCAGGCGGTCTTCAGGCATATATACGCTTTCTCGCTAGGCTTTGAACGTTTGACCACAGCATTCACAAGGGCCAGTTTATACCTTTCCATGGCCTGTTCATAGCTGTAGACCTCCTCCGCGTACTTGGTAAGGGTCACCGTCTGGCTGATCTTCTCCCTGATCAGTTTCGCCTGGGCAGACGTCACGTTGGTAAAAAAACGGATCAGGGCCGAATAGGCGCACACAGGACACATAACCACATCATACTTTACGGCATCGATGCCATCATACCTGGCCCTGAGATCCTGGTCCGTCCCCAACAGCCTGGCCTTACTGGATTTCATGATCTTGGCCGTAAAATGACTGTCGCACACAGGGCATACAAAAGACCTGTCATAGATCAAATCCTTCTCCTGTGGTCTGGCCGGGACGGCAGCAGCGGCTTTCGGTTTTGCTTCCTCTTTTTTAGGCTCGTCAAAGAGATCCATCTCCTCCATATTCCCCAGGCCTAAATTTTTTAAACCAGAAAAAATCCCCATACTTTCCTCCCTCCGCGAAGCCTTCCCCGGCTGCCATATACCGGTTCTTCCTCACGTCCCCAAGCATGCCGCCCCAGCTGTCTTAATTTTTCTCCCAACAGTCCCATCCGGGCAATACCACTGTCCGGCTGAGAGCAGGGTAATGCCCTTCCCCACTGCCCCCGGCCTGCGCGGCCCTAGACCTGCTTCGGCAGCACATAAGAACTCTTCAGGGACACAATCCTGTTGAACACAAGGGCGTCCTCCCTGGAATCCTTCGCGTCCACGCAGAAGAATCCCTGTCTCACAAACTGGAACCGGTCCGGACTCACCGCCCCTGCAAAGGCAGGCTCCAGACGGCACTCCTTCAGTACGGTCAGGGAGTTGGGATTCAGGTTCAGACTTCCGTCCTCATTGTAAACCCCTTTCTCCTCGTCGATAATATTCTCATACAGACGGATCTGCGCCTGAAGGGAAGTCTCCGCAGCCACCCAGTGGATGGTTCCCTTCACCTTTCTTCCGTCAGGGCTGTTCCCTCCCCTGGATGCGGGGTCATAGGTGCAGTGTACCTCCGTGACCCTGCCCTCCTGATCCTTCACGCAGCCGGTGCACTTCACAAAATAGGCATTCATGAGACGCACCTCGTTGCCCGGGAACATCCGGAAATACTTCCTGGGGGGCTCCTCCATGAAGTCCTCCCTCTCGATATACAGCTCCCTCCCAAAGGGAACCTCCCGGCTGCCCAGTGCCTCATTCTCCGGATTGTTGCCCACGGTAAGCGTTTCCGTCTGCCCCTCCGGATAGTTGTCGATGACGAGCTTCACCGGATCCAGCACCGCCATCATCCTGGGGGCCTTCGCCTTCAGATCCTCGCGGATGCAGTACTCCAGCATGGCGTAATCCGCAATGGAATGGGCCTTGGAAACCCCGCAGAGCTCCACGAACATGCGGATGGATTCCGGTGTGAATCCTCTGCGCCGCAGGGCCGCAATGGACACCAGCCTGGGGTCATCCCAGCCGTCCACAATCTTCTCCTGAACAAGCTTTTTGATATAGCGCTTTCCGGTGACCACATTCTTCAGATAAAGCTTGGCGAACTCGATCTGCCTGGGGGGCACCGGATATTCCAGTTCCCTCACCACCCAGTCGTAAAGAGGCCTGTGATCCTCGAACTCCAGCGTGCAGATGGAATGGGTGATTCCCTCTATGGCATCCTCAATAGGATGGGCAAAGTCGTACATGGGATAAATACACCAGGCATCCCCCGTATTGTGGTGGCTCATGTGGGCCACCCGGTATATAACGGGATCCCGCATATTTATATTTGGAGAAGACATATCGATCCGGGCCCGGAGCACCTTCTCCCCGTCCCCGTACTTTCCTTCCTTCATTTCTTCAAAGAGCCGCAGATTCTCCTCCACGCTGCGGGCGCTGTAAGGATCCTCCCTGCCCGGCTCGGTGAGCGTCCCCCGGTACTCACGGATCTGCTCCGCGCTTAAGTCGGACACATAGGCCTTCCCCTTCCGGATCAGCTTCACCGCGGCCTCATACATCTGCCCGAAGTAATCGGACGCAAAGAAAAGCCGGTCCTCCCAGTCCGCCCCCAGCCACTGGATATCCGCCTTGATGGACTCCACAAACTCCACATCCTCCTTGGTGGGATTGGTGTCGTCAAAGCGCATGTTGAATTTTCCGTTGTACTTCTGTGCCAGTCCGTAGTTCAGCAGAACGGATTTGGCATGGCCGATGTGCAGATATCCGTTGGGTTCCGGCGGAAAGCGGGTATGCACAGTGTCATACACCCCTTCCTCCAGGTCTTTATCTATCAGCAGTTCAATAAAATTCTTCGATTCTGTCTCGCTCATTTGTCTGTCCTTCCCTTTTTTGCATACATATACGCTTTATGCCCTGAACAAAGCCATTATAGCATATACCCGCATTTCATTTCAACACCAAACGCACATCTCTTTCGGCGCTGCCCTTTCCGCCCTTTCCCAACAGCTTTCCGATCTTCGCCTCCACCTCCTGATGCAGAAGCCAGATACCCATATTGGCCGCGCAGAAAATCATGGGAATATGGTTATAGAGCTGACGGTTGTTGGCCTCAAACACCATTACATAGAGCATAATCCCGCACACGGACACAAGAGGCACGAACACCTCCGGACTCTCCGCCTGACCGATTTTCCGCCTCAGTCCCAGCAGCACGCAGGCAATGACGATCCACCAAAGCAGCATATACCAGTATGCCGTCACCCATGTCCTGTAAGTATCCCTGTAGTACCCCCCATAGGAAATGCAGTTATACAAAAAGCCGTTGTTTTCCGCCTCTATCAGAAAATCGTCCGCCCGCATGACGCCGGTGGCAAAATTGTGGCGCAGCTTGGCCACCATATGGTCCGAATCCAGGAACCTGTCCAGATGTCCCAGGATAAACTGCCTGGAGAAGGCCTTCTTATTCTCCATGCCCGCAATACCGGTAACTCCGGAATAATATTCCGATTCCGCGTCATATCCTCCGTCCCCTTCCAGGCCGACCCCTATAAAATACCCCACCTGGGGTACGCCCCACGTATCCTGAAACTCCGCGCTGGGCAGGGTCTGTATATATATGCTGCAGGCTACCGCCGCCACAGTCAGGGGAGGCAGCAGCGCCGCCGCATTCCTGAGAAAACCCTTCCAGCCGTCAAACAGGGCCAGATAAATCAGCACAGCCATCAAAGGAATGATCACCGTGGCCTTTATCTCAAATCCCACGGCCCAGATGACGCCCGCCAGCGCCAGAAGCGGCCAGCTCTTTTTCCCCGCCTTCCGTCTCTCATGGCCGCAGAGCCAGACGCTGAAGGCGACGATGCCGAAACTGTAGCTGAACGCATCCGTATATACTGCCTGCGTATGTCCCATCACCGGGAGAAACACGGCGGCCATGAGCATCCCCGCCCATGCAGCCGCTATGCTGTGCCGGGAATACCTGCGCCCCAGGCGGTACACACAGTACAGCGCCACAAGCACCTGCAGGCAGTTCAGCCCCAGTACCAGATAATATCCGTCCATCATATGCAGCCAGTCCGCAGCCCGGAATATATAGCTTAGGAGCAGCATGGGCATAATATTGTGGTTCCACCGGGCAAAGTAATTCCAGTTCATTTCCTCCCCCTGCCCGGCCAGGTACTTTGCCCCCTGGATCAGCGCAGCCTGGTCATTGTAGGGAATCCCCCTGGAATGCAGGGTCAGCCGCAGCAAAACCAATGTGTAGAGCAGGAAGAAAAGAGGCAGCATCCACCTTTCATGCCGCTCCAGGAAACGTTCCGCCCTTCCCCCTGCCACAGCCAGCGCCAGCACAAGCAGCAGCCCCGCCACCGGGCGGAGCGCCATGGCGTAAGCGGGTATGCCGTCCTGGGTTTCCATGACACACAGCACAAGCACCGCCGCCAGTATCAATGTATAGCATAACAAAAAAATTTTCCAGAGTATCCCGCCGCCCCTTTTCTTCATTCGCTTCTCCTCCAGGGATGTCCTGTATATCCGTTGCCTTTCCGGCGCACTTTTCCGGGCCTGAATCCCTTTGTCTTAATGGTGGAACAGCCTTATTCCCGTAAATGCCATCACCATGCCATACTTGTCGCAGCACTCCACCACCGCGTCATCCCTGACGGAACCGCCGGGCTGCGCAATATACCGGACACCGCTTCTGTGCGCCCTCTCGATATTGTCCGAGAACGGGAAAAACGCGTCGGAGCCCAGTGTGACCTCCTTCATGCCCTCAAGCCACGCCCGCTTTTCCTCCCTGGTAAACACCGGCGGCTTTACCCGGAAAACCTTCTCCCAGGCGCCGTCCGCCAACACCTCCATGGGATCCTCCCCGATATAGACGTCGATGGCATTGTCCCTGTCCGCCCTACCCAGCTTCTCAACAAACTGCAGGCCCAGTACCTGGGGTGACTGACGCAGATACCAGTTGTCCGCCTTGGTGCCCGCAAGCCTGGTGCAGTGAATGCGGGACTGCTGCCCTGCCCCTATGCCGATGGCCTGCCCGTCCTTCACATAGCAGACGGAATTGGACTGGGTGTATTTCAGGGTGATCAGGGCAATCTTCATGTCCCTGAGGGCATTCTCCGGAATCTCCTTATTTACGGTGACGATATTGGAAAGAAGGTCTCCGTTTACATCCAGCTCGTTCCTTCCCTGCTCGAAAGTGATTCCGTACACCTGCTTCTTCTCCACCGCAGCCGGGGTGTAGGAAGCGTCGATCTGGATCACGTTATAATTTCCGCCCTTTTTGGCCTTCAGCAGGGCCAGGGCCTCCTCCGTATAGCCCGGGGCGATACAGCCGTCGGACACCTCCCTCTTGATCAGCCGGGCCGTATCCCGGTCACATACATCAGACAGGGCAATGAAATCGCCGAAGGAGGACATTCTGTCCGCGCCCCTTGCCCTTGCATAGGCGCAGGCCAGGGGGGACAGCTCCTTCAGGTCATCCACCCAGTAAATCCTGGCCAGGGTTTCGTCCAGGGGAAGCCCCACCGCCGCCCCCGCAGGCGAGACATGCTTGAAGGACGTGGCTGCAGGCAGTCCCGTGGCCTCCTTCAGCTCCTTCACCAGCTGCCAGCCGTTGAAGGCATCCAGGAAGTTGATGTAGCCGGGCCTTCCGTTCAGCACGGTCACGGGAAGTTCGCTTCCGTCCTCCATGTAGATTCTGGAAGGCTTCTGGTTAGGATTGCATCCGTATTTTAATTCAATCTCTCTCATATTATTGAAATCATTCCTTTCTTTTATTCTTCTGACGTACTTCCGATCCCAAACTTCCATGTCCGGGTTCCGCCAGGCCTCTTTCGAATTCATGTTTCACTGGTTTTTGTTCAAAATACGGGTTTCATATGTCCCGGAGGCAATGTCGATAAACCTGACAAACAGGGAAACCTTGTTTTCCCCGTTCAGGCTCTCCCACAGCATCCCTGAAAAGCTGTCAATATCCCCCTCAATGGCCACTTTCTTAGGTTCCCCCTCAAAACTGGGCAGGGGCTCCCCGTCATGCATATAAGTATGAAGGAACCTTCCCTCTCCCGGCGCGGGATCGTCGTAGTCAAAAGTGTACCGGCAGCAGCAGGACGGATCGCCGTCATTGCTCTTAAGAATGGACATGAAAAAGTCAAAACGCCCCTCCCTGAAACGGGCCAGACCCGAAATCCTCGGCGTATAATTGGGTCCGTCCGGTTCGTACTCCCGGCATCTCAGGGCCTCCTCAAAAGTCAGCCCGTTTTCGAGCCCTTTATATACAGTGTCTGTCTGATCGCCATTTGTGACAATCGTGTCACTTCCATGCACCCTGACAGGCGCATAGATCACCAGGCTGGGGTCCACCAGTTTCGAGGGATCGAACGCCTCCGTGCGGATTCCCTCCCCCTCCGTGACGAAGATCCGGTTGCGGCTGTTCACGCTTCTTCCCATAATGAAATACGCAATCACAGCCTTTTCCCCGTCGGCGGAACGTCCGATGACGATCCCCCTGCCCGGATATGCATTATTTTTCAGCTCCTGATCCAGTTGTACCATGTTGCTCCTCCTGCTTTTCATTCTTATTTCCCTTGCGCGCCCTGGCGCGCATACCAACCAATTCCCAAAGAGCGCTTCCCCCGGCTGCATACCTCCATATCCCGCACACCGAAACCGCCGTCAGCAGCGGAAGAAACACCAGCAGATACCTGGCCCTGGCCTCAAACAGCATCTGATAGAAAAAGATGCCCAGAAAGCTCAGCGCCAGAATGCCGTACTCCCGCTCTCCCTCTGTCCTTTTTACACAGATTCCCGTTATCCCAAGCATGCAGAAAATCCATGCCAGCTGGCAGAATGTATTGTACCTCCCCATACGGCCTCCCCCGGGCCAGAAGACATCCCGCAGCCACTCGGTCAGCTCCTGACTGCCCCCGGCCTCCTCCGGAATGCCCCCGTAAACCCATACCTCCGTCCTCCATCCGAAGGCGCCGTCGTTAAATACCATCACCATTTTTTTCAGCCAGAAATAAAGGCATCCCCAAAATCCCCTGTCCTCCATCCGCTGCAGAGCACCCTCCAGCGCCGCCTGGTTTCTCTCCTTCCGGCTGAACTGAAATTCCCCTATAATCGCCACATCTTCACTGTTATAGCCTCCGGTAGTCCCCTCGTTCTGCCCCATATAAAGATAAGTCTGCCAGCTGGCCCCCAGTTCCGAATTGTACTGCAGCCCCAGTTCCCTGATCATGAAGTCCCTTACGGCCCCTCCCCCGCACGCCAGTGCGGCCACAATCAGAACATCCGCCACCATAAATTTCCACTGTTTCCTGAAATTCCCCAAAAGAGCCAGGAGTTCGATTCCCATAAGCGCTATCAGTACCACATAGACGCTGGGCTTGATCAATCCGCCTGCCATGACACAGACCAGGGAGAGCGCCAGGTACAGAAAACGGAAAAAATCCTTCCCATGCATCCTGTAACAAAGATAAAAGTACACGCACATGACCGGAAACACCATCCCATAAATATCCGTATAAGGCGCTATTTTCCACGGGGATATTCCCGCCAGGGCCAGATACAGCAAAAACGCCGTGATGACCGCCGCCAGGTTCCCGGTCAGTTTCTTCACCGTAAGACAGCTGAAATATCCCCCAATGGAGACCAGTACGCAGCTTAAGCGGATCCACACCATCTCTCCGGCAAAAAAGTCTCCTGCCCTCACCGCCTTTCGGCACAGCCTCCCCAGGATATAGGAAATGGGGATATTATTGGGATATATGGAAAGGTAATTATAGCTTCCCAACTCCTCCCCCAGGGCAAATTTCTCGGCCACGGAACGGACCATCATAATATCCCATGGAAGCTCAAATGCGATTTTCCCCACAACCACCCAGTTCACGAAACAGAGAACGGCAAACAGCAGGATCAGCAGGCCGTTGACAGCCGCATTATCCCCCCCGGACAAGTGCATGCCCCGGCTCTTCCGGCACAGCAGAACACATACCCCCATCCCCGCCAGCGCCGCCACAAAAAGAACCCGGTTTGGAAGCAGCACATCCATCTTCATCCCGTCCCAGTAACCCATGCCGTTTCCGATCCAGACCACGCAGACCAGCACAGGAAGGAACACTGCCAGCAATATACCCCTTAATGCCAGCTCCGCCCCATTCTGCAGTTTCTTCATCTTCAGCCCTCCTACATGTCCCTGCGGCCCTTTGCCCACGCCTGCCGGCACGAATGCCAATACTAAAAAACGAGCCGGCCTTCCTGGGCTGCCTGCGGTATTTTTTGTCCATCCGGACGGGACGGCCTTTCCCCCTTCCCTGCATGAACAAAATTTACGGCGCCCAGACGGTCGGCTTTTTATCCGGCCGCACTCCCTGTGGGTGCTCCCACTTCCGTCAGTTATGCGGCCTCTTCTGTTTTTTATCTTACACGTTCCCTTTTTATTTTGCAAGCAGATTCTTAAAATAAAATAAGATTTTACCATAATTTCACATTTTACCGGCCGGGAAGCTGTTGAAAAATTCAACGGAACGCTATATAATAAGAAAAAGGGAATTCAAAAAGTACCCTGAAAGAAGGAGATGCATTCATGAATACGATATCAGCAGGCAACGGAATTTTTAATACCTATTCCCATATCTCCAGCGGCAGGCGGATCAACACCGCGGCAGACGACGCGGCAGGACTTGCCATTGGACAGAAGATGCGGAAAGAGGAAACCGGACTGCGCGTGGGCGCCCAGAATGCCAGGGAGGGCATGGGAGCGCTGAATGTGGCCGACGGCGCGTTGGGCGGCGTAATGGATTATCTGCAGAGGATCCGCGACCTGGCCCTGGGCGCCATGAACGGTATTTCTTCCGCCTCGGACAGATCTTACTACCAGACCGAGATCGACGAGCTGAAAAAAGGAATTCAGTCCATGTCCAAAACCACTTCCCTGAACGAACAAAAACTCCTGGACGGAAGCATGGCGGACATGTACCTGGCCACCAATCCGGACGGAAGCGGCATGCGCATCGGCATGGCAGACACCACCCTGGAGGCCCTCGGAATCGCCGATTTCGACGTGACAAAAGGGGATTTCAGCCTGGATGCCATCGACAATGCCATGAATATGGTGTCAAGGCAGAGGGGAACCCTGGGGGCTTCCACCAACCGCCTGGAGCATACCTACAACAACAATACGGCCATGTCCCTGGAACAGCTCAGCTCCAGAAGCAGAATCGAGGATCTGGACATGCCGAAGGCGATTTCCGAGAAGCAGAAGGAAGATCTTCTCAGCGAATACCGAACCCTGATGCTGAAGCGGCAGATGAACCAGGATTCCATGATCGTCAAACTATTCCAGTAAATTCCGGAACACCAGGCAGCTTTCCTAAGCTGCCTTTTTCTCTGTCCCTTCCTCAAACCCATGCACCCAGTCACAGCACAGATAGTAAATCAGGTAGATCACCGAGCTGATCCCCCAGGTCAGCGGATAAGCCCAGTAAATGTACCCAATCTCGTTAGTCAGATGCATTACAATGAAAATGTACGTAATCCGGATCAGGCACCAGACCGCCAGCATGACGCACATAGGCACAAAAGCCTTCCCCGCCCCTCTGCAGACAGCCGCCACCGCATGGGAAAATGCCAGCAGGAAGAAAAACAGCGACACTGTCCTGGCCTGGCGGACTCCCAGTTCTATCACCCCCGGGTTCTGGTCAAACAGCCCGATCAGCTTCGGTGCGAACACATAGCAGAACACGCCGATGGCTTCCGCCAGAAGCATGGCGGAAAGGATGCTGAAACGGGCTCCCTTTTTGGCCCGGTCATACTGCCTGGCTCCAAGGTTCTGGCTGATAAAGGTGGTGCTTGCCATGTTGAAGCTCGTGATGGGCAGGAAGGCAAATCCCTCGATTTTGGCATGGGTTCCATAGGCAGCCATTGCCAGCTTCCCGAAGGAATTGATCTGGGACTGGACAATCACATTGGCAAAGGCGATCACGGAATTCTGCACCCCTGAGGGCAGGCCGTTGCGGATGATCTCCCGCAGCATATCCCCGTGAAACCGAATTTTCCTCCACTCCACGGTAAACACATTCCCCTTCCCCATCAGGTGAATCAGGCACAGCACCACGCTGGCAGCCTGGGAAATCACGGTGGCCACGGCCGCGGACCATACTCCGAAGCGGAACACTGCCAGGAACACCACGTCCAGCACCACATTCAGAATCGACGAAAATATCAGATAATACAGGGGGCGCCTGCTGTCCCCCAGGGCATTCATGATACTGCGGCACACATTGTACAGAACCAACGCCAGGGAACCGAGAAAATAGTAACGAAAATACGATATCGCCTCGGGCAGCACCTCCGGATCCGTCTGCATCCACACCAGGAAGGTAGGTGTCAGCGCCACCCCCACCACAGTCAGCAGCACCCCTGCCGCAAGCCCGAAAGCCAGCACCGTGTGGATGGCCCTGGAAACCGCCCCATGGTCCTCCGCCCCGAAATAGCGGGAGATCACCACCCCCGCGCCCATGGCAATACCGGCAAAGAAGCTGATCATCAGGAAAATCAGGGTACCTGATGAAGTCACTGCCGCCAACGCGTTGGTTCCCAGGTACCTTCCCACAATAAAAGCGTCCGCCGTATTGTACAGCTGCTGAAACACCTGGCTCAAAAATATGGGCAGGGCAAAACCGAGCATCAGGGAATAGGGATTCCCTTTTGTCATATCCCTGGTATGACCGGTATTTTTTGACGTTACCTGATTCTGTGCATGCATTTGAACATCCTTTCCGGGGCGGGTCCTTTTTGTCTTCCTGCTGGTCCAACGGCCCTCCTGTGTAAAAAACAACCTTTCACCATCTTATCAGCTGGCGGAACCTTTTGCAATACCATTTTAAAACAGCGTCAGGAAACCGGCAGGATCAAGGAATACAGCGTCAGGAAATACGGCGTCAGGGAAAGACTTCCTCGTCCAGGCACAGGCTGTCCAAAAGCGCGGTATGCGCATATGCCTCCCTGATTATCCCGTTCAGCGCTTCCCGGGAGGCATGCTCCCCGCTGAAATGGCTTAAATCCTCAGACCATTCATCCGGATAATAGAAGATATCGTCAAAGAAATCAGGATATACGCCGCTCATCCAGGTAGTCCCGTATTCCCCGGCCAGGGCGCCTGCCTGTTCCCGGAACGATTCCGAGACAGGGGCAGGATACAGGTGTAAGGAGACCTGATGTTCTTCACACAGATCATATAACTTCTTTACATATTGGTCTGCTATTTCAAAAGGGGACTCCTGCACGTAGTCGCTTCGCTTCAGGGCAATGTAGCTCAGGCAGAGCTTCCTGAGGATGGGAGAATCCTCTATCATATGTACCACATTTTTCCGCATGAAAAAACTTCCATACACAGAGGCCATGGCGTCGATGGTATTCTGGTCCAGAAACCCCAGCGTATCCGTCTCCACATAGGTCATGACAGCATAACGGTAACCCCACTCCGTGTCGAAAGTCCTCGTGAGGGGCATGGGATGCATGACCAGGAAAATATCCGTGGCATCGGGATGGCATTCCAAATACTCCGCAGCCAGGAGATACTGCCCCGTAATCATCAGGGCGGCGTTCGTGGCCTGAATGCTTACCTGTGGATTAAACTGCTTCAGATCCCCGAACATCTGTCTGCATATGCTGTCCCCGATAATCAGCCGGGTTGTCCCGTCAGGAGTACCTGCCTGCTCAAAGCAGGGCAGCATTCCGCTCTCATCCATAAATTCTTCGCATTTTGTCCATCTGGCGATTGTGGCCCGATAAGGTTCAGTCATCGACAGTTTTACAATACATGCGCAGATACATAAAATAACGGCAGAGAAAACGCCTCCCTTTAAAACCAGCTTTTTCATAATAAATTCCTCATGCACTGTCTGCCGCTGAAACGCTTTCCGCAGCAGGCCCCGCTCAAAACTTTTCGTAGATAAATGCAGATGCCGTCTCACCGTAATTTCGAACCACAGTCAGTAAAAGGAAAAGGGTAAGAAGGATATAGAAAATCCACCGGAGAACTCCGTTTACCCTGCGGCCCGCGGTCTCCTCTATGTAAATTCTCCTTTCATGCAGAAAATCCACGAAAAATACTATTGCCACCCCGGCCAGGACGAATATCAGGTTGAAACGCGTCCCTCCCAGCAGGTAATAACCGTAATAAGTCATCTCCCGGAAGCCGAAGGCAAAAAAGATCTGGTGCAGAATGCCCAGGGCCTGTTCCAGGGAATCGGACCTGAAAAAAAGCCATGCGAAATCCACCAGAAGGAATGTGGCAATCATGCCTGCCACACGGAGCACAGGGCCTGTTCTTTTCCGCTGTCTCCCCACTGCCAGACTTCCCAGGATCTGATAGCTTCCATGCAGAAGCCCCCAGACTATAAATTGGATACCGGAACCGTGCCACAGACCGCTGACAAGGAAAGTCGACATTAAATTAAAATACTTCCTGCCTTTTCCCTTTCTGTTTCCGCCCAGGGGAATGTAAACATAATCCCGCAGCCAGGACGACAGGCTGATATGCCACCGATTCCAGAAATCTTTTATGGAAGAGGCAAAGTACGGCTGGGCAAAGTTGGCCCCAAGGTCAAATCCCAGAAGCCGTCCTGCCCCGACTGCAAGGGCGCTGTAACCCGAAAAGTCGCAGTACAGCTGAACCGCATATAAAACAGTCGCCCACAAAAGCGCCGCTCCCGGTACAGACCGGTAACTGTCGTAGGCAAAAGTTACCATGGGCGCCAGGCTGTCGGCCATGACAATCTTCAGGAAATATCCCCACATAAGGCAGTACAGGCCCGAACGGGCTTTTGCATAATCAAAATCCCTCCCTTCACGGAGCTGCCTCAACAAACCGTTTCCCCTCTGAATAGGGCCGGACAGAACCGTGGGAAAAAAAGATACGAATACCGCATACCTGAAAGGATTCTTCTCAGCAGCCAGCTGCCCCCTGTACACATCGATGACGTACCCCATGGCCTGAAGCGTATAGAACGATATGCCGACGGGCGTAAAACCAGGGCTTACAAAGGACTGCCGGTAGAAAAGCAGGGAAAGCACATTGGCCAGGATACACAGGCCGGCAAGAACTTTTCCCGCATTTTTCTTCACCTTCCCCAGAAGCAGGCCTGCGGCATAGGTGGTGGCCGTGCAGAAGAGCAGGCCGCCTATATAGCGTATGTCGTTGGAAAGATAGAAAAAAAGGTTTACAAAAAACAGCCAGATATATCTTGCTTTCCGCGGAAGGCTGAAATGTATCACCACTATAAAAGGCATAAAAAGGACAAAGGAAAACGAGTTCAAAGACATTCCCGGCAGCTCCTGTCATAACTGGAATCTATATTTTCATGGGACCGCAGTCTATTGTATCAAACAGGTTTTCCTTTGTCAATGGCGCAGGGTATCCGCTCCCGCATCCGCCCGCTCCAGGG
>CAJTSY010000079.1 GCA_910578995.1 uncultured Acetatifactor sp. | reverse complement strand
AATGTGCTGGGGCTGGGGTGGGCCTGTACGCCGGCGGGGCTGAAGGCCATGGAGGAACTGGCGAAGTTGGAGGCGGAGAGGGGGAACCCGGAGTACCTGGAGGCGGAATACGGAGGAGGGGATATCCGCGGAGGAGGGGGTGTCCGCCGGGGCAGGCGGGCTAGCAATGAAATGTGCATTTTCCTGATTCTCAATATCTCCTCCCTGCAGCTGATTCCGGTGAATATGATTGCCTATAGAAGCCAATATGGAAGCGCGAAGCCCACGGCTATTATCGCCCCGGCCATTGCGGCTACGCTGGTGAGCACGTTGGCGGCTATTGTATATTGTAAAATTAAGGATCACTCCGCTAAGACGGGGGCGGGTATCCCCAGGACTGACACAACTGTCGGAATATTATCAGAAAGACGAAGGGGCAGGGGAGGAAAAGCGGTATGAACGCGTTGGCTCATCTTTCGGACATTGTCATTCCTATCCTGATCTTTTTTATTGTAGGCTATGGCTTTGTCTCCAGGGTTAAAGTATATGAGACTTTTCTGAAGGGCGCAAAGGACGGTCTGAAGATAGTGGTGGATATTGTTCCCACGCTTATCGGGCTTTTGGTGGCGGTGGGGATGCTGCGGGCATCAGGCTTTTTCGAGATGCTGGGAACGCTCCTCGGTCCTGCCGCGGCAGCGGTGGGGCTGCCTGCCCAGCTGATGCCGCTGTTGGTGGTAAAGCTGTTCTCTTCCTCTGCGGCTACGGGACTGGTGTTGGATATCTTCCGTACGTCTGGGCCGGATTCTTATGCGGGGATGCTGACATCCATCCTCATGAGCTGCACAGAGACGGTGTTTTATACCATGAGTGTGTATTTCCTGGCGGCGAAGGTGACCAAGACCCGCTTTACCCTGACCGGGGCGCTGCTGGCCACGCTGGCTGGGACGGTGATGAGCGTGGTGCTGGCGGGATGGATGGTGTAAATTCGGGGAGAAATAGTGGATAATGTAATGACTTTTTTCATTCCTGTGGAGAAAAGACCTGTAAAGTATTTACTCCTCCGGGAAAGCGCATGTTAGAAAATGTGCGCAGAGGGTTACAGCCCATCCCCTGTCCCTGCCGTCAGGTACCGCAGATAAGCAATAACCGCATCTGCCCTGGGCGTATTGGCCACAATCCCCAGATACACCGTATCCTCAAAGCCCGCCTGCCCGATATAAGGGCTCCCGGACAGGTCCAGGCCGAAGCGGTGCTCTTCCGTAACCGCGCTGTAGGAAAGGGAATCATCCAGCGCCATGTCGTCCGCATTGTCCTCCAGGATGACGATATTATCCACCAGGGCTGACTGAAGCGTCCGGTATAATTCCGGATCACGGGCTGCCAGGAAGCTGTCCAGGTCCAGCAGGTATCCGTTCTGGGAAAAGGCGTCGAAGGCCTCCCTGTTCATCAGCACCACATCCATCATCTTTCCCTCAATGGCGGCCAGGATTTTCATCCGCGACGCGTAAGTGTACTCATGCCATTCATTCAGTTCATCGTCCGTCAGGTACAGCCCGGTGTACAGCTGCGTCTCATATTTGGAGGTGTCGGCATCCAGGCTGGCGGTGAAATCCGGGCCAAGCTGCCCGGCCAGGGTCTCGCCTGCATTTACGTTTACCAGGGCGGTGTAAAGGAGCACATCCTTGCGGGTGAGCTGTCCGTATATGTTGGAGCCGGTAAAAAACAGCAGGAAGCACAGCGCTGCCAGAGGGAATTTGTAATAGAAGAGGATATGCTGCAACTTCTTCCGGCCGTGCAGGGTGCCCAGGCTGTCGTCTTTCAGCCATTTTCCGAGACGTTTCCCGGCAGATGGCCGGAGGGGCTTTTCGGAGCGCGCCTGTGGGAAGTGGTGGGAAGGGCTTTGCTCTGTCATTTTCATCATGCCTCCTTCATGCCAAATTGCAGGGGTTGCTTTGCGCCCTGATATGCGGATTTCAAATCCGGTTCCGGCTTCATTTGCCCATCTCCTTGCGGCGCTGCAGCGTCCTCTTCGCTTTGCCATTTCTCTTCCGGTGCTGCAGCTTTCTCCTCACAGAGCAGCAGGATATTGGCTAGCAGGTGGGAGCAGAGCAGGGCGCAGAGGCCTTCCCCGAAAATAATCGCCGGAGTGAATACATTGATTACCACGAAAGCCATAACAAAGTAGATGGCTGCCATGGCTGCGGTGCAGAGCAGAAAGCGCATTCCGAGCAGAAGGGAATTCAGGAACATGGCTTTTACCGTATTTTCAAACCGGGCCAGAAGGGGGAATATGTACATCAAAATGATGGCATAAGCGGCCACTGCCACCAGGAAGACTGCCGTCCCAATGGTCCAGAATACATTTTCAAACCGCATGTGGTAGAAGACATATCCGTCCAGTGCCAGGACGGCTCCCCCGGCCAGAAGGATCAGCCAGATAAGGGTGGCTTTCCGGAAATTGCGCCGGAAGGCCCGGAAGAAGGATCTGGTGATGGCGCCTTCCTCGTCTTTCGCAAGCTTCAGCGTCACATAGAACAGCGCGGTGGTGGATGCTCCTGCCGTCACGATGGGGAGGCAGCAGAGAAACCACAGCACATTCAGATAGGCCGTGTAGGCAATTTTTGTGAAAAACAGCATGACTTTTCCTTCGGGGTTAAAAATGTTGTTCATACGCTTTCTCCTCGTTTTGATTTATTTTTCATTTTGCTCTAAATTGCTTTCGCAAAGTGTATTTCCGTTTCTGCCGCCGGCGGAGCAGTTATGGCGCAGCTATTTGTCAATTGCATTTATCAGTTTCCGGCGAATTCCCGTCAATTGCATGTTGTCAGTCCCCGGTGGATTCCCTGTAAATCACGTTGGTCTCCGTGTGGATGGTACGGAAATTCAGGGACGGCTCCTGAATGCGGGACACCAGAAGGTGAACCGCGGAAAATCCCATGATCTGGCTGTGAATGTGAACGGTGGTCAGGGTGGGCGTCACCATGCCGGACTCGGGGGAGTCGTCAAAGCCGCAGAGCCAGACATCATCAGGGACGGCGATTCCCATCTTTTTAAATACCTGCAGGGTATCCAGTGCCACAAAGTCGTTGGCGCAGAGGAAAACTTCCGGAAGTTCGTCTATGTTTTGGAAGCATTTTGTCAGGTATTCCTGATAGTCAATCCCCTCCGGCCTGCGGACTTCCGTGTTCTGGCCGATAAGGCACCATTCCTCCCTGCAGGGCAGCCCTGCCAGGTACATGGCGTTGCGGTAGGCCATGTATCGCTCACAGAAGGACTGGCAGTGCAGGTACTCCCCGATGAAACCGATGCGCTTCTTTCCCCGGCGGACCATTTCCCGCACCAGGCTGTGGATGCCGGTCCGGTTTTCCATATAGAGACAGTCTGCCCGCAGGGGATTCCCCAAACCGACTACGGGCGTATCGGCAAACAGGATGGGCGTCCCCAGGCCGCAGAGCATTTCGGCGTAATTCCGGTCAAACATCTCCACGCAGATGATTCCGGCAGTCTTATCCTTATGATAGGAAGCGGGCAGCTGCAGGGCATCCACCATTTCTGTGGGAATCCGGTGCATGGTAAAGCTGTAGCCCAGCTGGGAGAGCTCCCTCTGGAATTTGTCCAGCATGGTGGCGGCAAAGTGGGAATTTCCGATGAAGCCCGTGGAAAACAGTGCGATTTCCCCGGCGGGCGTGGGAGGCTCCGCTTTTTTTCCGGCACCCGCAATATTTGCATAAGAAAATTGCTTGTAGCCCATTTCCATGGTTTTCTGGAGGACTTTTTCCCTGGTGGTGTCCGCCAGGAGCCCGGTGTTGTTGATGGCCTTGGAAACCGTGTTCCGGGATACGCCAAGGGCATCTGCAATGTCCTGTATTGTAACTCGTTCTGCCATATTCATTTCTCCGTTTCTGTTTTGTTGTGTTTTTGTTGTATCTGTCTTTTCCTACGCTCGAAATGAGGAAGCGGAATTTTGCATCTGTCTTTTCCTGCGCCCGAAATGAGGAAGCGGAACTTTTGCCGCTCATATTGCCGGGAAGCCGGAGGGTTCCTGCGTCTGTCTGACGGTCTTTCTGCCACAAGCCTGAAATCTGTCCGGGCCGGCACTTCTGCGGCACCGGTTCTTCATTTTAGAAAAATTCCCAAGCGGCCGGAAGGGGCATAGCCTGCCTTTCTGGTGCGCCTGCCGGGAAATACGGAATCTTACATGGAAACAGGAGCAGGGCTGATACCCTTGCGTAAAGTCCGGCGTAATGTGTGTCCCAATACATTTATTATAATGCACAAATCGGAATGTGTCAAATGTAAAAATTTGTTTTACAGAAAAAATTTACTGTCAATTGACCCGGCGGAATCTTGAATTCGGGACCCGTTGTGTAAAATGAGAATAAAAATGGAACAGCAAATCGTGGATACTGGGCAAATGTAAAACTAAAATAAAAAAATATGTGCAAAATGTAAAAAATACTGTTGACTAAATGTAAAAAACATGTTATTGTGTATTTACAAAAACACGAACGAAGGTTTTACAAATGCACAAATCGGGAGTGGAGGGAGGGAAGAAAGAGCCTATAAGCCTATAAAGGTGCAAAAATGTAAAACCGGAGAGGAAAGGAGAACATTATGAAAACAAGTGCGAAAGCGCTTCCTCCGTGGAACGGCGGTAAGGGCAAGGGGGGGTTTAAGGGAACTCTTCTCTATATGAAGCAGCATTGGCAGCTGTATGTGATCTTCCTGCTGCCGGCCCTGGCACTGACGATTATTTTCCGGTACATTCCCATGGGCGGCATCCTCATAGCCTTTGAGAACTACAATCCGATTCAGGGGCTGCTGGACAGTCCGTGGGTGGGCTTCTCCCATTTTGAGAGATTCCTGTCATCCCCTGATTTTATGAGTTATCTGGCCAATACCCTGAAGCTCAGCATCTACGGCCTGCTGTGGGGCTTCCCCATCCCCATCATCCTGGCGTTTCTGCTGAACCGGGTGGAGCGGACCGGGATCAAGCAGAAGATTCAGCTGGTGCTGTATATGCCGAATTTCATCTCGGTCATTGTACTCTGCGGTATCGTGAGGATCCTGTTATCCGTCACAGGCCCCCTGAACATGCTTCTGGGTACCTCCACCGACTTCATGACCATGCCGGAGGCGTTCCGTACCATTTACATCGCCAGCGGTATCTGGCAGGGGGCAGGCTGGGGTTCCATCATGTACACCGCGGCCCTGTCCAATGCCAGTGCGGAGCTGAAGGAGGCGGCCATCATCGACGGCGCCAATATTTTTCAGCAGATTAAGGCCGTGGAATGGCCGGCCATCAAGGACGTGGTGATCATCCAGTTCATCATGTCGGCAGGCAATATCATGAGCGTGGGATTTGAGAAAGCATATGCGCTGCAGACCGACCTGAACATGCGCTCTTCGGAGATCATTGCCACCTATGTGTATAAGAAAGGCCTTCTGGACGGCGATTACGGCTTCTCCACGGCGGTTGGGCTTTTTAATACGGTAATCAACGTTATCCTGTTAGTCGCGGTGAACAAGATTGTGGCCAGGATGAACGAAGGGAAAGGGTTATAACATGCGACCGGAAAGCCTATGCCGGAGCATTGGCGTGGTATGGGCGGATATGGAACAGGAACAGGAGAATAAGTGATGAAAAAGAAAAAATTTTTCAGGTATTCCTTACAGGACAAGGCGCTGCTTATGACAGGCTACATACTTCTGGGGCTCTTCGTGGTGGCGATTATCATTCCCATGATTTACATAGTAGTGGGTTCCTTCATGGATCCCATCACCTTGCAGAACAAGGGGCTGACCTTTGATTTCAGCAAATGGACGGCTACGGCGTATGAGAGAGTCTTCAGCAATGCGCAGATCTGGATCGGGTTTAAAAATGCGGTGGTGTATTCCGTGGTGTTTACGGTGATTTCCGTCTTCATCACCCTGTTGGCGGCATACCCCATGTCCAGGCCGGATTTCAGGGGAAGGGGCTTTTTCAATGTGATTTTCGTGATTACCATGTTCTTCGGCGGCGGGCTGATTCCCACCTACCTGCTGATTAACAACCTTGGTATGAAGAACACCATATGGGCCATCGTGATTCCGGGGGCCTTCAGCGTCTGGAACATGATTATCGCAAGAACCTATTACCAGGGCATTCCCTCGGAGCTGCGGGAGGCGGCGGATGTGGACGGGGCAAACGAGATGCGGTTCTTCTTTATGATACTGCTCCCGGTGTGCACGCCTGTGATTGCGGTACTGGCTTTGTGGCAGTTCGTGGGCATGTGGAACAGTTATTTCGACGCATTGATTTATCTGGACGACACGGCGAAGCAGCCCCTTCAGGTGGTGCTCAGGGCGATTCTGATTCAGAACAAGCCGGAATCGGGCATGATTTCGGATATGCAGAGCACGGCGGAGCGGGCGCAGCTGGCAGAGCTGCTGAAATATGCCACCATTATTGTATCCAGTCTGCCGCTGCTGGTGATGTATCCTTTCTTCCAGAAGTATTTCGACAGCGGGATTATGGTGGGGTCTGTCAAGGGCTAAATGTGAGAAGAATTTCTAAGCGGCCAGGAGGGGCGAAGTCCACATCTTTAGTACGCCTGCTAAGAAATTCTAAATCTCACATGGAAGAATGCCAAGTGAATGATATTCACTTTGAGCAGGCATTCTTCCAGGCGCGGCTTTTAACAGGCTGTATCGGAAGTTTTTCGGCAATTCCCGGGTTATGCCGGATTTACAGAAAAGGTTGTTCAAAAATAAAAAAATGCCGCTTGCCCAAAGCGGCGGAAGGAGATAAAATGAGAAAAAGATATTGGAAACAGATAACGACGGCGATTCTGGCAGCAGGCGCTGCCCTGTCCCTGACGGCCTGCGGCGGCCCCAAGGTGGAGCTCAACGACGGCACATTCAAGCCCATGGAGGAAGCGGAGCTGCAGTTTCCGCAGCCCGACGGCACGACCCTGACGGGGCTGATCAGCTACCCTGCCAACACGGAGGCGGATCCCAATAACCGCACCATTTTCAAACGCCTGGAGGAGAAGACCAACCTCCATGTGGAGTGGAACGCCATTCCGAGCAACCAGTGGGGGGAGAAGATTCAGACGATCATGGCGGATCCCGGTTCCCTGACTGACTTCATCTTTACGGCGGGCTTCGGCGAGAACGACCTGCTGCGGTTCGCGGAACAGAAGGTCATCATTCCCCTGGAGGAGTATATTGACGCTTATATGCCCAATCTGAAAGCGGTGTTTGACAAATATCCGGAATACCGTAAAATGACCACTGCCTCAGACGGACATATTTATTCCCTTCCCTGGATCGAGCAGCTTGGCGCCAACAAAACTGCCATCCAGACAGTGGGAAACATGAGCTTTATTAACAAGAAATGGCTTGACGACCTGGGACTGGACATACCGCAGACCGTGGAGGAGTTCGAGGCGGCGCTGGTGGCTTTCAGGGACAATGCGGCAAAGCTCCAGGCGGATTTCGGGATTGAGGGGGATATCATTCCCATGTCCTGTATCGTAAACGATGGCGACCAGGATCCCAGTATTCTCATCAACAGCTTCGGCGAGGGCTACGGCGATCCCGACAGGGGACGGCATATCGCTGTCACGGACGACAAGGAAGTTATCTTTACTGCCGGTATGGAAGGATTTAAAGAAGGAATCAAGTGGCTGCATTCCCTGGCTGAGCAGGGGCTCATCGATCCCGAGTGCTATACCCATGAGTGGTCACAGTATGTTGCAAAGGGCAAGGCCCATCGCTACGGCGTATGCTTCAGCTGGGATGTGGCGAACATTGACAATGTAGAAGATTTCGTCCCCCTGCCTCCCCTGGAGAAGGACGGACAGAGAATTTTAACACCCCAGAACGGCTCTTTTACCAGCGGATATGACAGGGGACGCTGTGTGGTAACCGCGGTTGCGCAGAAACCTGCTTTGGTCTGTGCATGGCTTGACCAGATGTATGCCCCGTTCCAGTCGCCCCAGAACAACTGGGGAACCTACGGCGAAGATGACGAATTCGATATCTTTGTCCTTGGAAAAAATGACGCCGGCGAAGACATGCTTCAGCACGCGCCCCTGGAAGGTGCATCCCCTGTAGAGGTAAGAGAGGCGGAATGCGTAGGCGGCCCGCTCGCCATCCTGGACGAATATTACGGCGTATATGTGACCTGCCCGGATGACGCCCAGTACCGCCTGGACTGGATTGAGGAATTTTACACGCCCTATATGACCCGGAATTATGTCTATCCCAACGTGTTCATGAGCCAGGAGGACGTAAAGAAGCTGTCCGATCTGCAGGCGGATATCGAGAAGACAGTCCGCGCCAAGAAGTCCGAGTGGATCAGGGACGGCGGTGTGGATGAGCAGTGGGACGAGTACCTGAAGTCCCTGGACGCATACGGGCTGCAGGATTATCTGGCGCTGTTCCAGAAATATCTGGATGCCTACTTTGCGGACTGATATCATTAGGCGGTTAACAAGCCGCATGCCGGGGGCAATGGAATAGCAGGCCGTGCGCCGGGGGCAATGGAAAACAGAAAGAAAGCTTGGACCGAGGAATAGGATTAGAAAAGGCAGGTGGCAGTTATGACAAGCCAGACATTGCGGGAAGCGAGAAAATATGAGGAGGCTTCCGAAAAACGGATATCGGGGGAGGAAAGGCCGGCGTTTCATCTGGCTCCCCGTACCGGATGGATGAACGATCCTAACGGATTTTCCTGGTATGACGGGAAATACCATTTATTTTACCAATACAATCCCTATGATTCCCAATGGGGCCCCATGCACTGGGGGCATGCGGTGAGCAGCGACCTCCTGCACTGGGAATATCTTCCCGCGGCTCTGGCGCCTGACGAGGCCTGGGACAGGGACGGATGCTTCTCCGGAAGCGCCGTCACCCTGCCCGACGGCAGGCAGCTTCTCATGTACACGGGAGTGGTGAGGGAGCGCCAGGCAAACGGCGGCTGCAGTGAGGTGCAGACCCAGTGCCTTGCCGTGGGGGACGGGGTGGATTACGTGAAATATGAAAAGAATCCTGTCCTGGACGAAAAGGACATCCCCCAGGGCAGCAGCAGGTACGATTTCCGGGATCCTAAAATGTGGCAGGAAGCGGACGGCACCTACCGCTGTGCCGTGGGAAACCGTGCTGCGGACGGCAGCGGGCAGATTCTGCTCTTCTCCAGTCCCGACGGTTTTGACTGGCATTATGTCAAAGTCCTGGCGGCGAACCGGGACCGTTTCGGCAAAATGTGGGAATGCCCGGATTTCTTCCCTCTGGACGGGAAGTGGGTGCTGATTACCAGTCCCCAGGATATGCTTCCCTCCGGCTTTGAGTACCATAACGGCAACGGAACTCTCTGCCTGATAGGGGAGTATGACCGGGAGACGGAAGAATTTACGGAAGAGACAGACCAGTCTATTGACTATGGAATTGACTTCTATGCACCCCAGACCATTCTCACCCCGGACGGACGCAGGGTGATGATCGGGTGGATGCAGAACTGGGATACCTGCAGTTACCGTAGAAAGCATGACGAGGCATGGTTCGGGCAGATGAGCCTGCCCAGGGAGCTGTCCATCCGAAACGGCCGCCTGTACCAGAAACCCATCCGGGAACTGGAGCAGATGCGGGCGAACCCGGTTTCCCATACAGACGTCACCGTCTCCGGCACGGTGCGGCTGGAGGGTGTCAGGGGGCGCAGGATCGACATGGAGCTGACCCTCCATCCGGCGGAAGGCTGTGACTTGTACCGGAAATTCTCGGTACGGTTTGCCCAGAACGAATCCTGCTATACTTCCCTGGGCTTCCGCCCGGCGGAGTCGGTGCTGAAGGTGGACCGGAAATTCTCCGGATCCAGAAGGGCAATCATCCACCAGCGCCGCAGCCAGGTGAACCACCGGGGCGGAGAGTTGAAGCTGCGGGTGATACTGGACAGGTTCAGCGCGGAAGTTTTCGTCAATGATGGGGAGCAGGTGATGAGCGTTGTGCTGTACACCGAGCAGGGAGCGGACGGTATTTCATTTATCGCGGACGGTACCGTGAGCATGGATGTGACGAAATATGATCTGGTCTGAATAAGAAAGGGATTTTGCCTACAAAATGCAGGTGTTCAAGAAGGACGCCTGCATTTTGATTATCTGTGGAAAGGAGCTTGCAGAAATGTATTTCGGGTTATAACCGCAAATATATTGATTTATTTTTGGAGTTATAAAATATAAAAGACTTCTTAATCAAAACAAATACATAAAAGCCATAGTACAGCATTTATGCTGATACCGGCGGAAAGGAGGAAATTGATTATGAGTCACGATTTAACAGCATTATACGAGAGGTTGAGCCATGATGACGAGTTACAGGGCGAGAGCAACAGCATATCCAACCAGAAGGCAATGCTTGAGGATTATGCGGAAAAGAACGGTTTTACGGGCATACGCCACTTTACCGAAATGTAGACCGCTTATTTGATACAAAGGGCATGAACAGAATATCGGGAAAACCGCTGAAAACAAGGGGTTCCGGCACATTGGTTGTTGCTAGAATCCCTTGTTTAATTTTGGGGCTGCACCAAGGCAACACGGGAGCGGCGGTTACGGACGGCCACAGTGGTCACAAGTCTGACCCCTCTGTGGCTGTTTTGACCCCTGCGGCTAATGGTCTGACCCCTCCGGCTGTGAATATGACCCCTGTGGTCACGATTTTGACCTCTCCCCTTGTCCAGCGTGACCCCTATGCATCTATGTGAACGAAAAATGTGCTGTATCTCTGAACAATATCTAACAGCCGCCCAGGCGGCTATTCAGAAATAATGCCATAGGATTTTTGGTACTTACAGGCAAAAGTATTGAAGAATGGCTTAAAATCAAAGGTTTTTGAGCGTAGAGGGGTTCACCGGAGTGGTTGGTGGACCTCTCTTTTTTGCGTTTTTGATGCCGCTGATAATATGGCGATTGGGGCAAAATTATACTATCACGCAAAAGTCGGCAGTTTCCGTGATAGTATCCGAGTTTTGCGTGAAAGTATAAGGGTTTCCGTGATTGTATAAGCAGTTTTCGTGATAGTATATGAGTAAAACGGTAAGGATTAAATGGTTAAATACTAAAATAAGGGAAAGGGGGATGTGCAGGCTTCTTTTTTCTCATTCGTACAATCTCTGATTTACTTCTTTATGTCATTTCTACATTTTAAAGAAAAACTTTCTTCCAAGGAAATCTCACTATATTGTGGTATATTTTTTGTGAGTATATTGACGGCATATATGTCAGATAGAATTTTGATTTGTGTATTTATAATCAGCAGTTTACAACTTTTTGGGGCTCTTTTCTGTTTTTATAGAGCCATCTAGGTTCAATTTAGCCCGAAGTCCAGCTTGATATCGATTTATAGGCTTGAAGTGTTTGAAAGGAGATCCTATAATAAAAGCGGAAAATGCAAAATCTCTTGGAGTGGAGGGTAAGATATGGCAGAGATTTATTATATTGAAGATGATGAAGATATCGCCCGAATAGTAAAGGATTTTCTTGAAAAGAAAAAATATAGTGTAACAATTTTGCCAACGGTATCAGCGGCGAGGCAAACACTTAAAAAGCAAGTACCCACCCTTGTTTTAGTAGACTGGAATATGCCAGACGGACGTGGTGATGCCCTGTGTCAATGGATTAGATCACAATGGAAAGACCTGCCTATTATTTTTCTTACCGTTAGAAGCGATTCCCACGATATAGTTTCCGGTTTTCGTAATGGCGCAGATGATTATGTTATAAAACCATTTGATTTAGAGGTTCTGTATTCCCGTATTTTGGCTTTGCTGAGAAGGACGGGTGACGTATCAAAAGAATATTTATCCTGTGATAGAATTTCTATTGACTGTAAACGTACAACCGCTTTTATTGATTCGGAAGAAATCGCGTTAAGTCCACAAGAATATCAGTTGCTTCTGTTCCTGATGCAGAACAAGGGTAAGACAATCACAAGAGAAATATTGCTAAAACATATTTGGGATGATAATGGAAACTACGTTAACGACAATACACTGACAGTAACGATGAAACGCTTACGTGAGAAACTACGTCAGCCATCTTGTTTGAAAACAGTTAGAAGTATTGGCTATCGTATGGAGGAAATGGAATGAACGAGAGAAAAAATATGACGGTGTTGATTGGTTTTGTTTTGTCTATCAGCCTGATAGCCTCTACTTTTACTGTATTTTTTCTGATTAACAGTTACGGCCAAGTACATATGCAGACATTAGGAGAGATTTTTCAACGAATCATAGAAAAACAGCCCGAAGCAGAAAACATCATTTTGGAGACGCTAAAGGAATACAAATCTAATCCTGAAATTTCATCGGACACAAATATTCTTTTATTGCATGGATACAAACAAACTGATTTGTTTCCAGCGTCTAAAGCATACAGTAGCCTGTTTATACTGGCTGGCTTTGGGATAGGTTGCATTCTTTTCATTATCACGTTAATTTTCTGGCATCGAAAAGACATATTGCGTATTAAATTCTTAACAACCTATCTCGAAAAGGTAAACAACGGAGATAGTGACATTCTTTTTCAAGTCGGTGAAGATGACTTGTCTAAATTACAGGACGAAATTTATAAAACAGTGACCATGCTTTCTCAGACCCGCAATATGGCGCTCAGAGCAAAAACAATTTTGCGGAAAACCTTTATAATATCGCCCATCAAATTAAAACACCAATAACGTCTATTTCGCTCTCCATGCAAATAATGCGGGAAAATCCATCTTCTAAATATCTGGATCAGATTCAGGGGCGGCTTTCCCAATTAACACATTTAGAGGAAACCCTTTTGCTGTTATCCCGTATTGACGCAGGAACTTTGCCTTTAGAAAAAAAGGCAGTTGATCTTTATACTGTCCTTATGCTTGCTGCGGACAATCTTCAAGATTTATTGGCAAAGTCGAATGTTTCCGTTGATATACCGGAATTGGGAGAAATAACAATTCAAGCGGACCTGGACTGGACTATGGAGGCTATCATAAACCTCTTGAAAAACTGTATGGAGCATACCCCGCCGGGCGGAGTTATCCATTGCTCATATGAACAAAACCCTATTTATACCCAAATAAAAATATGGGATACGGGGGCCGGATTTGCAAAAGAGGATCTTCCCCACCTTTTTGAACGGTTTTACAGGGGACAAAATGCCATCCACAGCGGTATTGGCATCGGCCTGTCTCTTTCAAAGGCAATCATCGAAAGCCAAAATGGGACGATTAGTGCAAAAAATCTTGTAGACGGCGGCGCTTGCTATGAAATTCGTTTTTACAGTCACTGAGTTGTCACTTTCATTTGCTATACTAAAAATATAGCCATGCTATGCTTAAAAACGAAAGGAGACAATCTTATGGAAATCCTGAAATGCGAGGGGATAAAAAAAGTGTACGGCTCCGGGGCCAATCAGGTAAAGGCATTGGATGGAATTGACCTTGTTGTGGACAAAGGCGAATTTGTAGCCATTATTGGCGCATCCGGCTCCGGTAAATCGACATTGTTGCACATTCTTGGCAGCGTTGATAAACCTACCGAGGGGAAAGTTGTTGTCGGGGGAACTGATATATCTGCTTTGGACAAGACGCAGGCCGCGATATTCCGGCGCCGGAAGGTCGGGCTGGTTTATCAGTTTTACAATTTGATTCCTACTCTTACCATCCGCAAAAATATACTTATGCCCCTTCTGCTGGATAAAAAGAAACCAAATCAGGAATTTTTTGACCAAATAGTAAAATCATTGGGAATTGCCGGTAAGCTGGAATCACTTCCCAATCAATTATCTGGTGGGCAGCAACAGCGGGTAGCTATCGCACGGTCACTCATTTATCGTCCTGCCCTGCTTTTGGCTGACGAGCCAACCGGCAACCTTGATCAGAAGAACTCTAAGGAAATCATTGATATGCTGAAATTGTTCAACCGCAATTTTGAGCAAACCATCGTTCTTATAACGCATGATGAAAAAATTGCTCTGGAGGCAGACCGCATTATAACGATTGAAGATGGGTGCATCATCAGTGATGAAAGCCGGAGGTGATGGTTATGTGGAAAGATTATTCATCAAGTTATGTAAAAAACAACAAGGCTTCCAGCCTATCCATTATCATAGCTGCTTTTATTTCGGCATTACTTTTATCACTGCTATGCAGCCTATTCTATAACTTATGGTTTTATGAGGTACAAAGCCTGAAAGTAGAGGAAGGCGACTGGCAAGGCCGTTTTGTTGGAGAGATCAGCACGGATGATTTGACGCTCATTGAAAACTATGCCAGCGTTGAAAAGGTTACAGTCAATGAAAATCTTTCGGACGTACAAGGAATTGTAGTAGATGTATATTTCACAAATATGGGAAATGTCCTGACAGATATGCCCCAAATCGCAGAACTTGTTGGCTTACCAGCGGAATCGGTTTCCTATCACTATTCGCTTTTAAGCCTATACCTTATCAGAAGCGCAGATGATTCCGCACTTCGTTGGGTATTTCCGTTCTTTTTGTTGATTACTATTATTGCCTGTTTTTCGTTGATTTTGGTTATCCACAATGCCTTTGCGGTAACAATGAGTGCCCGTATCCATCAATTCGGCATTTTTTCAAGCATTGGTGCCACACCCGGACAGATTCGGGCGTGTTTGTTGCAGGAGGCTCTTAGGTTATGCGCCTTACCCATTGTTGTCGGCAATTTGCTTGGTATTCTGATTTGTGTGGGAGTTATCGAGGCAATAAATTTCACATTGGCTGATGTGGCCGGACGATTAGTGCTACCGTTTAGTTATCATCCCTTGATTCTTGTGCTGTCTCTTTTGGTTACAGTTTTGACTGTATGGATTTCCGCATGGATTCCAGCAAGAAAAATGGGCAAACTGACGCCGATGGAGGCAATCAGGAACACCAACGAACTGCAACTGAAAAGAAGAAAGAAATCCCGTATCCTATCCTTTTTGTTTGGTGTAGAGGGAGAACTGGCTGGAAATGCGTTAAAGGCTCAAAAGAAGTCAATGCGTACAGCCGCTTTATCTCTTGTCTTCTCTTTTTTGGCATTTTCGTTAATGATGTGTTTTTTCACACTGATGATTGTCAATCAAGATATGACATACTTTGAAAGGTATCAGGATGTTTGGGATGTGATGGCCACAGTAAAAAGTACGGATATTGACGTTTTCACCGAGGCGGATACCTTACAGGAACTATATGGTGTTGAAAGCGGAGTGGTGTATCAGAAAGCCGTAGCAAAACGAATGGTTACACAAGACGAAATCAGCGAAGAACTGCAAGCAATCGGCGGATTAGAAAACGCCTCCACTCAATATGTTTCTGCTGTTGACGGCGCATGGCTGGTAAATGCCCCGTTAGTCATTATGGATGATACAAGCTTTTTGGCATATTGTGAACAGATTGGAACAGAGCCACGTTTAGATGGTGCGGTTATTCTAAATCAGGCCTGCGATGCCTCTGACCCCAATTTTCATGATAGGCGTAGTGTGTCATACCTGGTAGAAAATGGGCAGACCACCATACTTAGGAACGCTGGACAAGAGGATGTTTCCGTAGAAATTCCGGTTCTTACTTATACACGTCAAGTCCCTGTTCTGCGTGAAGAGTATGGAACTTTGGATTATTATGAGCTGGTGCATTTTGTTCCCTTGTCGGTCTGGAAAGAAATCAAAGGACAAATTGGGGGAGCCGAAGCTGATACCTATATTCGGATTTTGGCTCGGAATAGAGTGACCTTAGACGAGTTAAACGAGATTGAGGATGAAGTTTCCGGACTTCTTAGTCAAGGGTATCAGACGGAAATAGAAAACCGGATTCAAGCAAAACTTGACAATGACAGAATGTTTCATGGAATGATGGCCGTTATTGGACTGTTCTGTGTTTTGCTTGCAGTCATCGGTATTGGAAATATCTTCACGAATACATTCGGATTTGTGCGTCAAAGAAAAAGAGAGTTTGCCCGCTATATGTCTATTGGCATGACACCTGACGAGTTGAAAAAAATATTCTATGTGGAAGCTCTTGTTATTGCCGGGCGACCAGTTTTGATTACAATACCACTCACGGTGATTCCAGTCATATTATTTATCAATATGGCTTATATTGATCCGATGGTTTTCCTCCATGAAGCACCGTTTATCCAGATTTTGCTATTTATTCTGGCTATTTTTGGTTTTGTTGCCCTGGCCTATTACATCGGTGCGAAAAAGGTGCTGGGCAGCAGCCTAATAGATTCTTTGCGGGATGACACAACAATATAAACGTTAGAGAGTGGCGTTGTAGGTATTGGTTTCGGGCCAAGTTGGACTTTGCCGACAGCTCCAAGTTGACCCGAGGCAAGGATAATATGCTATAAACTTTATGGTCATTTCGTGCAATTTATAGTCACTTGGTGCAATCCGGGTTGGAAATGAGAGTGCGCCTATCGAAAATTTTTATGAAGCGGCATATTTTATATGCAGGCCAAGGTTGGCAAAAAATATTTTTATCAAGGAGGATGATAGTATCTTAATGAACATTAGTGGTTTTGGTGCAGGCAGCAATTCAGTTTATAAAAGCATCAATACTAACAGCAAACAGTATAAGGTGGCGGCAAAGGATCATCTGGCGGCCCTTATGGAAGAGGAAGCCATGATGACGCCTGAACAAAGGCTGCTGTATGAGTTAATGGGTGGGCATGAGGAATGTGATGCAGAATTATAATTCTGACGGGGATTTTGTCGGGCCGGGAGGGATTGTCGTTCCTGGGATGTATCATGGGGAAGATGGAAAGGTTGACCGCTCGACATGGCAGCAACTGATACCCGTGTCTGACGAGATGCGGCAGAAGATGTTCGACAATGTGAAAAGGGAGTTTATTCAGGAGAATGGTATTTCCAATGGAGATACCATAAAAAGGTCTAAGATATTCAGGGAAATACCGTTCTGCGATGTATGTGGCGGTCAAGGCGGCTAATCCGAAATGGGAGCCGGGGCAGCCGTTTGATTCTGGCATACTGGACAGCGTTACAAGGGAATCCGTAGAAAGCCAGCTTGCGAAAAGTGGCAATACGTTTGTAAAAAAACCATCTTCGGGCAGTTCACTGGATATACAGGTATAAACTTTACACCCAATTCCGTAGAGGCGCATAAAACTTTGCCCTGCGGAATGCTAGTATGACCCACACCAATTACCACTATGTTTCACGAAGGATAAATTTTCGGCCTGCTAGGCGGAGGAGGGAGGCGATGCGGTGGCATCGTTGACCGACGACAACGACGCAGACGGAAATTTAGACAAGTGAAACATGTGGTTAATTGGTGAGGGTCATACTAGGGGCATGGGCGGCTCTGAGAGGGAGCGGGGTTGCTGGAAAAAAGTACCTTTCCACAAGGTAAATGAATTGTAGAGCTAAAAAGGAGCTTGTAAATTAATCATCGGGTGAAATACACACAATCTCTTTGTTATACTTTTCTTAATCAAATTTAGAGAGGAGATCGTTATCATAATGGATGCAAAGCAAATGGGAATGTTCATTTCCAAACTGCGAAAAGAGAATAATATGACGCAGGCACAATTGGCAAAGGAACTACATGTATCTGATAAAGCAGTTAGCCGCTGGGAGAGAGGTTTGGGGTTTCCGGATATTAATACGATTGAACCACTTGCGGAAGCCTTGAATGTGAATATACTTGAACTAATGCAGTGCCAAAGAATGCCGACTAAAGACGTTCAGGTTGAAGTGGCAACGGATGCTGTAAACACAACATTAGATATAGTTCAACAGCAAAAGAAAATAGAATTGAGAAATATGGTAATGTACAGCATTGTAGGAATTATAGGTGTAATTTGTTTACTGATTGGATTGGCATTTCACTCGCATGATAATTTCTCATTATTTAGCAGACCAATACTTTCGTGTTGTGTTGGCATGATTATGTTGATGGTTTTTCTAACTTACTTATATAGAAGAGTAAATAAGTATAGCAGAAAAGAATGAAAATTGGAAACTGGTATGAATTGGTGGGGACATGATTACGAAAACGACAGAATTGTTTTCAAGATTAACGGGGGTACTTTATGGAAATATTGAGACAGGAATCAAAGTATACAAAAATATCAATGGTTATTATATTATTTTTGGGTGTATCAGTTCTGGCAAATTTTCTTCTTGACCTACCGATTCGGATGAGTAGAATATGTTGGCTTATTTTAACAAGTGTTTCTTTGATTCTTTCATTATTGGGGAAAAGGGAGAAAAGGACAATGATCTCCAGTGCTGCTATCTACATTAATATATTTGTTTTAGGTATCAGCCTGATTCTCTTTAAAACCATTTTGGCGCTAATAAGAATAGTTCTTTAGAACGGAGCAAGAAAAATAAAACATAAAGTCATATGGTCTTGCCTAAATTTCAGACAAAATGATTTTAGGATGCAGAAAATGTTTAGGGAGAACAGCATCTATGAAAAAAATATTGTACTTAGTTTATGCTGCCATAATGGCATATGTAATCGTTATGAACTTTATGGATTATTCCTGCTCAGTTACAAATGAAATGGAATTGAGCAAAATGGAAATTACAATTTGCAAGCCAGAGACGAAAAGTAATGAGGAATTTATATCTGACTTGATTAATTTAACTAAGGAACTGGATACAGATATAATGTACTTGATTACGGATGCATCTGGAAAAAAGATAAAAAAGGAGTATTTTGTAACTACAAATACTTCGGACTTTTTATGTATTGATGGTCTTGATATAAAGGGAATTTTAGACGAATATGATGGAATTACTAATACCAGTATTGAGGGAAATTATTTTAGAATGAAATACTCG
>CAJTSY010000078.1 GCA_910578995.1 uncultured Acetatifactor sp. | reverse complement strand
GTCACAACGATTTTTCTCCGGCCCTATTGCGATATCCTGTATATCTCACTTTAATTACCTTTCACGCAGTAAAACGGTTATCATAAAATATCATCCCTTCCCCTGGAATACTATCTTCTGTCAATGTCCCCTTTACCCGTCCAAGATTCGAGAGCCCGGCCTCCACCGGTCTTGTTCCAATCTCAATATCGTCACCGATACAGCCGATAATGTCTTCAAAATCCATATTCCGGAATTCTTTGCCAGAATGATTTCTCACAGATAATATAACTTATCAGAAGCAGTCCAATACAATGCCGGCACCCACAGGGAACCACCGGCACTGTATTCAAATATATTACATAAACTCAAACCGGATGTTGTCTGCAGCCCTTCTTATCCTTTCACAATCCTCACCCGGAACACTCCCGGAATTTCCTCCAGGGCCTGCACCATCTCTTCGGTAGGCGTTCCGTCCACGTCCAGCATGGTGTATGCCACCTCTCCGCGGGATTTGTTCATCATGTTGCTGATGTTAATCCCCTTCTCACCGAACTCCGCGGTGAACTTCGTGATCATGTTTGCGATATTCTTGTGGAAAATCGCCACCCGGCCCACCGTGGTGCAGATGCCCATGTCGCAGGCGGGATAGTTGACGCTGTTTCGTATGGTTCCATTCTCCAGATAGTCCGTCAGCTCCTGCACAGCCATCACGGCGCAGTTGTCCTCCGACTCCTCCGTGCTTGCACCCAGGTGGGGAATCACGATACAGCCCTTCTGGCCGGCAGTGATCGGATTGGGAAAATCAGACACATAACGGGCAATTTTTCCGCTCTCCAGGCCCGCCAGTACAGCCTTCTCGTCAGCCAGGAGGTCTCTGGCAAAATTCAGGATGACAGCGCCGTCCTTCATCTTTTCAATGGCAGCGCCGCCTATCATCCCCTTAGTGGAATCCATCAGCGGCACATGGATGGTGATATAGTCACACTGCTCATAGATATCGTCCACATTGGTCACATGGTGCACGGAACGGCTTAAGCTCCAGGCCGCGTTGACGGACAGATAAGGGTCATAACCGAAGACCTCCATATCCAGTGCCACCGCCGCATTGGCCACCTTCACGCCGATGGCGCCCAGGCCGATAACGCCCAGTTTCTTCCCCATGATCTCCCTGCCGGCGAATTTCTTCTTCTCCTTCTCCGCCACCTTTGCAATGTCGGCATTCTCACTGGAAGCCTTCACCCATTCGATGCCGCCTGCCACGTCCCTGGCGGCCAAAAGCATACCTGCAATCACAAGCTCCTTCACCCCGTTGGCATTGGCGCCGGGGGTGTTGAATACTACGATACCCTGCTCCGCACATTTATCCAGGGGAATGTTGTTCACTCCCGCTCCGGCCCTGGCCACTGCCAGAAGCTTATCCGAAAGCTCCATCTCATGCATGGAGGCGCTTCTCACCAGGATGCCGTCAGCCTCTTTCGCATCCTCTGTTATCTCATACTGACTGCTGAATTGATCCAACCCTACCTGCGCGATAGGGTTCAGGCAATTAATCTTATACATAGTTTCTCCTATCCGACTTATTCAAGCATTTATAATTCACATATCATTTTACTTTCAATGGGCGCTTAATCAAAAATTCAGCATTTTCATCCATTGATGTTTCCGGGTGCTTATATATATCTTTCTGTATGTCAACCGCCTCTTCAATGATATACAGATATCCTTTTTCTTTTCCGTTATGTCCGATTACGCCATCATCGTCATAACTCTGAATACCAGGCTGATGTGAAAGTGCCTCCGCAAGTTCTTTCCACTGTGTTATCGTGCTGCCAGTCCTTAGCTCCGAAAAAAGCACATTGGAACCATGATACCAGACGCCATCCTGTTTTAGTTCTGTTATCATGTATTTTGTTTTATCCTCATTTCTTACATGCCTGAGCGCATATATCTGCCTTGCAGCAGAGGTGCGTTCGGACGTTTCCATTTAGGTTAGCTGATATTTTCGATTGTGAATATGCTTTACGCGTTTTCCGCTTCGAACCTGCGCATGAACTCCACCAGCTTCTCCAAGCCCTCTATGGGCATGGCATTGTAGATACTGGCGCGCATGCCGCCCACGGAGCGATGCCCCTTCAGGTTCTCGAATCCAGCCTCCTTTGCCTCCTTCACGAACTTCGCGTCCAAATCTGCATTACCGGTGACGAAAGGCACGTTCATCAGGGAACGGTCTTCCTTTCGGACAGTGCCCCGGAACAGCCTGCTTTCATCCAGGAAATCATAGAGGATTTTCGCCTTCTTCTCATTGTATTCCTTCATGGCTTCCAGGCCTCCCCTTTTCTTCAGCCACATGAATACCTTGCCGCAGATATAGATTCCGTAGGCAGGCGGCGTATTGTAAAGGGAACCGTTGTCCGCATGGGTTTTGTAACGCAGCATGGTGGGAGTGCCGGGGAGCACATCCTCGGTGATCAGGTCTTCCCGGATGATCACGATCACCACACCCGCAGGCCCGATATTCTTCTGGACACCGCCATAGATCACGCCGTATTTGCTTACATCCACAGGCTCTGACAGGAAGCAGCTTGACACATCCGCCACCAGGGTCTTGCCCTTTGTATTAGGCAGCGTCTTAAACTTGGTGCCGTAGATGGTATTGTTCTCGCAGATATACACATAATCCGCCTCCTCGCTGACAGGAAGGTCGGAGCAGTCCGGAATATAGGAAAAAGTCTCGTCCTCGGAGGACGCAATCTTATTGGCCTTGCCGTAAAGGGAGGCCTCCTGGTATGCCTTCTTGGCCCACTGGCCTGTCACAATGTAGTCAGCCACCCTGTTCTTCATCAGGTTCATGGGAATCATGGCAAACTGCTGGCTTGCGCCGCCCTGCAGAAACAATACTTTGTAATTGTCAGGAATCTTCATCAGGTCACGCAGGTCAGCCTCCGCTTCTTTGATAATGGTATCATACGCCTTAGAGCGGTGGCTCATCTCCATGACCGACATGCCTGTTCCCCTGTAGTCAAGCATCTCGTCTGCAGCTTCCTGTAAAACCTCCTCCGGCAGGACGGCAGGCCCTGCGGAAAAATTGTACACTCTGGACATCTTAATCTCCTCCTCAAATCATTCTATTTCGTAAATTTCCTAATTCGGACAAGCAGGAACAACTGAAATCTGCCTTTAAAGACTTTCGTATATGGCTCTGATAATATTCCCTGCCTACTTCCGGGTGCCGTCCATGGACAGCTCTTTTGGAACATAGACAACAGCATACCCCTTTTCGGCACTTTAGTCAAGTAAATCACTAAAATCTTTCTGCATTTTTATACTTTTATGCATTATATGCATCCATAGTTCATATTCACGACTTCGCCGCTCACAGCAACATGATGCATAGCACGAAAACGCCTGGCAGAACCACGCCTGAACAGTACACGAAACACCTCGCGGTTCCCGCAGGGTAAGTAACAGGGTTTTCACAGCAGCCAGACAGACCTCTTAATAAAACATAATCACCGGCGTTCCTACCTCTGCCAGCTCATAGAGCTGTGACATCACATCCGAGGGCGTATTGATACACCCATGGGAGCCATTGCTTTTGTATATCTGGCCGCCGAATTTGGAGCGCCAACTGGCGTCATGGATCCCCACATTTCCCTTTACAGGCATCCAGTATTTGACAAAGGAGGCATAGTCCGCCCCCCGTAACGTACGATTACGCTGTTTGGCATAGACGAAATTGATTCCCTGGGGCGTTCCCATGCGCCGTCCGGTATTCCCGGTAACCACATCCGTCTCCAGAGTCAGTTCCCCGTCCGCATAATAATACATTCTCTGCTCTGTCATGTCGATTTCGATATATGTATCACCGATGTCATCCAGACCCCTGGCGTAACCTTCATGAATATAAGCCGGAATATGGGGCATGGTTTCCGCGCTCTCCTGCCCGCCGGTCAGTGTTCCCATGAGATAGGCATACTCCGCCTCCGCGTCCAGCTGTGTGCCATATGTGACATATTTTACGGTGACGGTCTCTCCCCTGGTAGCCTCAAATTCACGCTCCGTTCCCCAGGTGTCATACTGGGAAGCCAGATTTTCCACCCACTCCCGGACTGCGGTCTCGCTGACAGTAATCAATCCTGCGGAATCCAGAGCCGGACAGCCGCCCCCCGGCTCAGCTTCCAGAAATGATGCCGCCGTCCCCGGGGAAATTTCTACTGTCTCCGCCCCCATATCATACCTGATCCTACTGCATCTGTCCGTAAACTCACATATCTGCGCCCAGATCCGGCGCTGCCGTTTATCCTCCGCGCTGTCCGGCAGGTCCTCGTAACAGCCGCCCTCTTCTATCTTTATGTCAGTCTGGCCCCTGGAAATACACTCTTTCAGGTATAAATATGCTTTCTCCCGGTTCAGGTGGCCCGAATTGTCATCCTGGAGATCGTATCCGTCCCCAGTCCGGCGGATGTGCACTCCCTCCTCCCGCTCTCCCTCCGCCATGACAAAGGGAAGCGCCTCGAAGTATTCCCGGAGCTTCCCTTCATCCATCGCATACTTTCCAGGCAGCAGCTGACTGGACACGGGCTCCTCCAGATTTTTCAGCCAGTAAAAAGAAGCGTTCTGTTTTAAATACTTTTTCAGCTCGGCGGTGTAGTCAGGCCTGATATCCGCTGCAGACAGGGGAATATCCCAGCTTCCGCCCTCTGCGTCCACCAGACAAAAGGAAATGTCCTCCTGCGCCTTCCCCAGTTCCTCATTGACTTCCTCCACCGTCCTGCCGGTACAGTACACGCCGTTGATCCAGGTATTTACAGGAAAAGAGTTCCTGTAATACATTGCCAGGGCAAAGAAAAGCCCTGTTCCCAACGCCAGTCCCCCGAGCAGGAAAAAGACTACAAAACGAAATATTTTTCTCATAAGTATTCCAGATTCCTATTGTCCCTCTCTTTTCGCCAGATCATCCCCGTCAAATACCTCTGCGATGGGGGCTCCCGCCGGAACCATGGGGAATACCTTGTCATCCTCGGGAATCACGCACTCAATGAGCACGGGCCGCTTCATGGCGATGGCCTCCCGCAGGGCAGGCTCCATCTGCTCTTTCTCCGTCACACGGATGGCGCCGCACCCCAGGCCCTCCGCCACCTTGCAGAAGTCCACGCTGTCATTGAGCACGGTCTGGGAATACCTCTTCCCATAGAAAAGTGTCTGCCACTGCCGGACCATTCCAAGCACATGGTTGTTGATGACCACCTGGATAATGGGAATATTGTAACGGCTTGCCGTAGCCAGTTCGTTCATGTTCATGCGGAAGCACCCATCCCCGGCAATGTTGATGCACAGCTTATCCGGCTGTCCAAGCTGAGCCCCGATACAGGCCCCCAGACCGTACCCCATGGTCCCCAGGCCTCCGGAAGAAAGGAAGGTGCGGGGCTTTGTATAGCAGTAATACTGGGCGGCCCACATCTGATGCTGTCCCACGTCCGTGGTGATCAGGGCTTCCCCGTGCGTCACCTTATCGATGGTCTCCATCACATAGGGACAGGACAGCCGGGAATCGTCGTACTTCAGAGGATAGGCAGCCTTCAGATCCATGATCTCCTGCATCCACTCTTCATGCTTCTGCGGGGTAATCCTTCCGTTCAGCTCCTTCAGTACCAGTTTCAGATCCCCCACAAGGCTCACATCCGCCCGGATATTTTTGTTGATTTCCGCCGCGTCTATGTCCAGATGGATTATTTTGGCGTTTTCCGCAAACTTTTTGGGATTGCCGATGACGCGGTCAGAGAACCTGGCTCCAAGGGCGATCAACAGATCGCAGCGGCTTACGCCCAGGTTGGATGTTTTGGTGCCGTGCATGCCGATCATGCCCGTGTAGCGCGGACTCCTGCCGTTGAAAGCGCCTTTCCCCATCAGGGTATCGCACACGGGAGCGTCAATCAGCTCCGCAAATTCCGCCACTTCCTCATAAGCCCCCGAAGCGATGGCCCCGCCGCCCAGATAGATGAATGGCCGTCTGGCAGACATGATCTGCTCCGCCGCCTGCTGTAATTCCTCTTCCGTGCACCTGTAAACAGGTTTCCGTTCCTCCGGGGACTTGGGCGTATACTCACAGACCGCCGCGGTCACATCCTTGGTGATATCCACCAACACAGGGCCCGGACGGCCGCTCTTCGCAATGGTGAAGGCACGCCGAAGGGTATCCGCAAGTTCCTCCACATTTTTCACAATATAGCCATGCTTAGTGATGGGCATGGTCACCCCTGCGATATCCACCTCCTGGAAACTGTCCTTCCCCAGCATGGGGAGCGTCACATTGGCAGTAATAGCCACCACGGGGATGGAATCCATGAAGGCCGTAGCGATGCCCGTCACCAGGTTCGTAGCCCCTGGTCCGCTTGTGGCCAGGCACACGCCCACCCTGCCGGTAGCCCTGGCATAGCCGTCCGCCGCATGGGCCGCCCCCTGCTCGTGGGACGTCAGGATATGCCTGATCTCATCGCTGTGTTTATACAATTCGTCGTAGATATTCAGGATGGTGCCGCCGGGATAGCCGAATACGGTATCCACGCCCTGCTCCTTTAAACATTCTACCACAATTTCCGCTCCGTTTAACTGCATGATAAAACCCTCCGTTTTATAAACTTACAGGAGCCCAAACTCCTGGGCAATTCTCTGCGTCCTGTCCATCGTTCATCCGTGTCTGCGAAACCGTTCAGCATATGGTCCCACATACGGCCTGACCATGTCTGCTCTTGGTACTGCCGCTCCAATCCCTGTCACCTCTCCGGGAACTCCAGGACCGCGCCCCGGTTGCCGCTTGTCACCAGTTCCCTGTATCTGGAAAGGTACCCCGTGGTGATTCGCGGCTCCTTGGGCTGCCATTTCGCGCGCCTTTCGGCCAGGACTTCATCGGAAACCAGGACATCCAGTCTGTTCTCCGGAATGTTGATGCTGATGATATCTCCCTCTTCCACCAGGGCGATAGGCCCGCCCACTGCCGCCTCCGGGGATACATGGCCGATGGATGCGCCCCTGGATGCGCCGGAGAAGCGCCCGTCGGTAATCAGGGCAACGGAGGAACCCAGGCCCATGCCTGCAATGGCGGATGTGGGGTTAAGCATCTCCCGCATGCCGGGGCCGCCCTTGGGGCCTTCATAGCGGATGACCACCACGTCCCCTGCCACGATTTTACCGCCCTTGATGGCGTCTATGGCATCTTCCTCACAGTCAAAGACTCTGGCAGGTCCCTGGTGTACCAGCATTTCAGGCACCACGGCGGAACGCTTCACCACGCCGCTGTCCGGGGCAAGGTTGCCCTTCAGGATGGCGATGCCGCCGGTCTCGGAATAAGGATTCTCCACCGGACGGATGACCTCCGGGTTCAGGTTTCTGCAATTTTTGATATTCTCCCCGATGGTGGTGCCGTTTACCGTCATGCAGTCGAGATTCAGGAGATTTTTCTTCGTCAGTTCGTTCATCACCGCATAGACGCCGCCTGCCTCGTTCAGGTCTTCCATGTAAGTAGGCCCCGCAGGCGCCAGGTGGCACAGGTTGGGGGTCTTCGCGGACAGCTCGTTGGCAATGTCCAGGTTCAGGTCCACCCCTGCCTCGTTTGCGATGGCGGGCAGATGGAGCATGGAATTGGTGGAGCATCCCAGGGCCATATCCACGGTCAGCGCATTCAGGAAGGCTTTTTCCGTCATAATGTCGCGGGGCTTGATGTCCTTTTCCACCAGTTCCATAATCTTCATGCCGGCGTGCTTGGCCAGGCGGATGCGCTCGGAATAAACCGCCGGAATGGTGCCGTTGCCGCGCAGGCCCATGCCGATTGCCTCCGTGAGGCAGTTCATGGAATTGGCGGTGTACATGCCGGAGCAGGAACCGCAGGTAGGGCAGACCTTCTCCTCGTACTCGCACAGCTCTTCCATGGTCATGGTGCCGGCCGCCACGCTTCCCACGGCCTCGAACATGGAAGACAGGCTCTTCTTCTGCCCGTGGATGCGCCCTGCCATCATAGGGCCGCCGGACACGAAGATGGTGGGGATGTTCACCCGGGCCGCCGCCATCAGCAGGCCGGGTACGTTCTTGTCACAGTTGGGGATGCACACCAGGCCGTCGAAGCCGTGGGCCAGTGCCATGCATTCCGTGCTGTCGGCGATCAGGTCCCTGGTCACAAGGGAATATTTCATGCCCACATGCCCCATGGCGATGCCGTCGCACACCGCAATGGCCGGGAACATGATGGGGGTGCCGCCTGCCATGGCCACGCCCATCTTCACAGCCTCCGCGATCTTGTCCAGGTTCATGTGGCCGGGAACAATTTCGTTGTAAGAACATACAATACCAATCAGGGGGCGCTGCCGCTCCTCCTCCGTATAGCCCAACGCGTTAAACAGGCTTCTGTGAGGTGCCTGGGCGGTACCCGTCTTTACCGAATCACTTCTCATCTCTTTCTCACCCTTTCTGAAATATAATGCCATGTACGTTTTCCCGTCATCCAGTCCGCATATCTTCCCGGCTTTACAGCAAAATCCTTGCCCTCCGGAAAAATAACTCTACCGGATCCGCTCCGCCAGCAAATCCCCCATCCTGCTGCAGCCCACTTTCTCGCAGCCCTCAGAATAGATATCTCCGGTACGGTATCCGTCCTTCAGCACCTGCTTTACCGCGGCTTCTATGGCATCAGCCTCCTTATCCAGGTCAAAGCTGTAACGCAGCATCATGGCGGCGCTTAAAACCGTGGCGATGGGGTTCGCAATATCCTGCCCCGCGATATCCGGCGCGGAGCCGTGACTGGGCTCGTAGAGGCCGAATTTGCTGTCGTTTAAGCTGGCGCTTGCAAGCATCCCGATGGAACCGGTCACCATACTGGCTTCATCGGACAGGATGTCGCCGAACATGTTCTCGGTGAGGATAACGTCGAACTGTGCCGGATCCTTCACCAGCTGCATGGCGCAGTTGTCCACCAGCATATGCTCCAGTGTCACATCCGGATAGTCCGCCGCGACCTCTTCCACCACTTTCCTCCAGAGCCTGGAGGAATCAAGCACATTGGCCTTGTCCACACTGGTGACTTTTCCCCGGCGCTTCCTGGCAATGTCAAATCCCTTGACGGCAATGCGGCGTATTTCGTTCTCGTCATAGGTCAGGGTATCGATGGCTTTGCGCACGCCGTTCTCTTCAACGGTTTTCCGTTCTCCAAAGTACAACCCGCCGGTCAGCTCCCGCATAATCAGCATGTCAAACCCTGCTTTGCTGATCTCCTCCTTCAGGGGACAGGCAGCCGCCAGTTCGTCGTACAGGACGGCAGGGCGCAGGTTTGCAAACAGGTTCAGCGCCTTGCGGATGCCTAAAAGCCCTGCCTCGGGACGCAGGTTGGGGGGGAGCTTGTACCAGGGAGATGTGGTAGTGTCTCCGCCGATGGAACCCATCAGCACCGCATCCGCAGCCTTTGCCTTCGCAACCGCTTCCTCCGTCAGGGGTACGCCGTGTACGTCTATGGAGGCTCCCCCCATGAGAATATCCTCAAAAATCATCTTGTGTCCGTAGACTTCCGCCGTCTTCTCCAGTACTTTCTTCGCCTCCGCTATAATTTCCGGTCCGATCCCGTCTCCGGGAATGCATGTAATATGTAATTCCATATGCCTCCATTCCTTTCTTCCGCGCAGCATACTGCTTTTTGCCACATCCTGCCGGATTTCGTCTTTTTTCCTGTTGCCGCTGGCTTCCGCATACTATGGTTCCGCAGTTTTTTGTGTACTACATTTTGTAATCTTTCGTGAACTGCAATGCTCCTGCTTTTATGCAATACTACTGTTTTTCCCACAATACGCTACTGCAGCCCCTTGCACACTACGGCATTGTGGTCTTCTCCATCTCTCATCCAGTCCGCCTGTATGCCTTACCGGCATTTGCCGCGTCACCGTGCAAAAGCATTTCTTATAATAATAACTGATATGAGGACAAATAGCAATAAAAATTTCAATCAGGCTTTCCCGGATTTCCGCGGAAAGCTTCCCCTTCCTGGCCCCAGTCCGCCTTCAGATGAAGCGCCACTTCGTCCCTGGATGTATATGTACCGTCCTCTGGAAGCTCGTCCGCTATGCCTGTGCTTTCACCGCTATCCGGCTCCGATTCCGCATTGTCATTATCTGATTTCGCTATTTCCCCGTTTTCTGCGCCGTCAGAACCCGCATCTGTTCCCTCTCCGGATTCCGTCCCAGAACCATCAGCTGACTTCATGGAACATCCCGCCAGTAAAAACACCAACAGGCATACCAGTAATAATTTAAACCTCTTTTTCACTGCCACTTTCCTTCCCTTCGTCCTTTCCTAATTCTCCGTCTGCCTGTATTCCTAAAAGTAAAACATACTGCGTTCAGCTTATCACGGATGAATTCAAAATACAAGAAAAAATTGCATCCGACATTGCTTTGACTTTATCACCAAAAGATGCTAATATAATACTGTAAATGTTGTATTGTATTAAAGGTACGCAAATTATGTCAAAAACAGAAAACAAGCATAAATCAGGCCGCAGGTATACCTTCATCCTCTCTGTCGTATCGATTTTTGTTATACTGGGTGCTGTAGTCTATTCCGTAGCGGGGCAGATCTCCTCCCAGATGTCCCAGTCCGCAATCGACAATCTCAGCGAAAGTCTGGGACTGCTCCGCGGCACCATGCAGGCCATCCTGCAGAAGGAAGCTGAGTTCCAGAAACTAATCTCCCAGGAACTGGCCCTTATGGAAAATCCAGAAAATCTGATCCTGTCCTACAACTCCAATAAAACCATGATCAGGATATCCCTGGTTCCTTCTGGACAGGCCGTGGGAATCTCCAACAATGGAGAGGATTTCTCGGCAGAAAGCCTGGACTTCTCCGCCGGTATGGAAGTGGACGGACTGCCTCTGTCCGGCTCCTATCTGAACGAAATGGGGACATGGGCTTATACTCTGTCCTGCCCCGTGGTAAAGGATGGAACGGAAACAGCCACCCTGTACATAGAATATATCTATGACTCCTTTGATGAGGCCCTTCCTCCCAAATTTTATAACAACAACGCCACCCTGTACGTGATGGATGCCAAAAGCGAGCGCTTTGTGCTGAAGCCAAAAGGAATCGGAGAACGCGTTGCGGGACATATTAACCTGCAGGATTTCTATAATGCCAACAGGATTCTGGAACCGGACCTACAGGCAGATGTCTCCGAGAACATCCGGCGTGGAGAGCATGTCATGTTCTACCATGACATCCGTGACAAGGAATCCCTCATATATATGTGGTCGGTAAATAACGGCGCCCTGTACCTGATCGGATACGTCCCCATCGAATCCATCCAACAGGAGGGAAAAGCCGTAAACCAGAATATTTTTATCGTTGTATTTGTCATGCTGGCCGCGTTCCTGGTCTGCTGCGTTCTTTACCTTGCGAACGAACGGCAGAACAGGCGCATACGCAGGGAACGGGAGGAAGAACGGGAGCTGCACAACGCACAGCTCACGGAAGCGCTTCAGGCCGCCCAGATTGCCAGCAGTTCCAAGACGATGTTCCTGTCCAATATGTCCCATGACATCCGCACACCCATGAATGCCATACTGGGTTTTACCACCCTGTTGGACAAGGACGCGGACAATCCGGCAAAGGTGCGGGAATACACAAAAAAGATCACTGCCTCCGGACAGCACCTTCTGGGACTGATCAACGATGTACTGGATGTCTCCAAGATAGAGAGCGGCAAAGCCGTGCTCACCCTTGGGGAATTTACACTGGACAGCATGATTTCCTCCATAGATGCCATTATCCGCCCCATGGCTAAGGACAAAAAGCAGCAGTTTGACATTACCGTAAGCGGAATCCGCCACGAAAAACTGATCGGGGACGAGACGAGAATGAACCAGATCCTGATCAACCTTCTCTCCAACTCCGTCAAATACACCCCGGAAGGAGGCCATATATGGCTGCGCATCATTGGCCTGGAACAATATTCCGGTCAGTTTGAGCATATGAAAATCGAAGTGGAGGACAACGGTTATGGCATGACCCCCGAATATCTCGAAGTCATTTTCGATGCCTTTACCAGGGCGGAGAACAGCACCACCAACAAAGTCCAGGGAACCGGACTGGGCATGGCAATCACAAAGAATATTGTGGAACTCATGGGCGGCACCATCAATGTAACCAGTGAAGTGGATAAGGGAAGCCTGTTCACGGTGGAACTGAATCTCCGCATCCCTGACCAGGCGCCTGACGGCCATTTCTGGCAGGAACGGGGTATTCTGCACCTTCTCGCAGTGGACGATGAAAAATATATCCTGGAAAACATCCGGATCCTGATGGAAGACACAGGAGTCATCGTCGACACCTCCGCAAGCGGGGAAGATGCCCTACGCAAAATCCACGCTGCCCGCGAAAACGGATATACTTATGATGTCATCCTGATGGACTGGAATATGCCGGGAATGGACGGACTGGAAACAGTCAGCCGGCTGCAGGAATCAGTCAGGGAGAGCTCCTCCATCCTGTTCCTGACCGCCTGCGACTGGGAAGAGATAGAGGAACAGGCCTTTCGCGCAGGGGTGGATGGCTTTCTGGCCAAGCCGTTTTTCGTGTCAGCCCTGAAGGAAAAGCTGCTTGAGCTTCATTCCGGCCAGGATGCGGGCCATAAACCCGGGGAAACGGAGACAGACGCCATTCTGAAAGGCCGGCATTTCCTCGTGGCGGAAGACAATGAAATTAATTCCGAGATTCTCCTGGCGCTTTTGGAGGGGGAAGGCGCATCCTGTACCGTGGCAGACAACGGCCGTCTGGCAGTAGATACCTTTCTTGCCTCCCCTCCTGGCACCTTCGACGCCATTTTAATGGACGTACAGATGCCGGTAATGAACGGATATGAAGCCACGAGGGAAATACGGGCCCTGGACAGGGAGGATGCCGCCTCCATTCCCATCATCGCCATGACAGCCAACGCATTCGCGGAAGATGTAAGGGGTGCCAGGGAAGCAGGAATGAACGACCATATTGCCAAGCCCATCGAGATGGGAATCATTAAAAGAATTCTGCGCAAATATCTAAAGGAAAGGAATTAAGGGAAACTTTATGAAAAAGGGATCCAGGCAAATAGCCAGTATCTTAATGGCGGGAATTATAACGTTTACCATTACCGCCTGTGGCCGGAAAGAGGACTCTGTACAGAATCTGGCGGAGGATTCCACCGGAAACGGCAAGACTGTCACTTTCTTCTCCCCCATGGAAAAATCCGATCCCAATGCGGAAAATATAGCAAGAACGGCTCATGAACTGACAGTATCCGCAGCAGAGAAGGCCCTGGGCGTAAGTGTGGAATACAGAACCTACACAGCAGAAACCTATCAGGATAAAACTTATGACGACGTGGCGTTGGACCGGGTACGGAGCAATATGGATGATCTCTACCTGCTGAACCCTGATACCATCCAGATTCTGGGCGCCGAGGGACATCTGGCGGATCTGTCTTCCCTGGAAAGCGCCAAAAACCTGAGGGAAGTGGTGAAAATCGCCAATACGGTAAACGGCAGGCTCGTGGCCATTCCCCAGGAAGTTGTAGCACATGGCCTCTTTGTAAACAAAGACTTGTTTGACGAATACAACCTGGAACTGCCGGACACACCGGAAGAATTTCTGGAGTGCTGCAGAGTATTTCAGGAAAATGGTATCGAAACCCCGGTGGGGGCCAACCGCTGGTGGCTGGAAACCTTTGTCCTGGCCCAGGGATATGCGGAACTTTATAACGGCGGCAACACAGAGGCCGAGATTGCCGCACTCAACAGCGGAGAGGCGAAGCTTCGCGATTACATGCGTCCCGGTTTCGAGTTTCTCCAGGAAATGATCGACAAAGGCTACATTGATGCCAGAAAAGCCTATATGTCCGAGGCCATTGAAGGAGAAGGACCTGACTTTCTGGCAGGGAAGACCCCCATTGTCATGGCCTACTGGGGAGCTGCCAACTCGGAGACGAGCTACGGAAAAACGGACTTCAACATGCAGGTAATCGGCTTTCCCAGCAGCCTGGGCCAGATGCCCGTGGTCTCCAACACCGGCTACGGCATAGGCGCCAACGCGGAGCACCTGGAAGATGCAAAGGCCGTGCTGGATTTCCTGCTTTCCGATGAAATGCTGCAGCTGTATTCGGAGACCAACAAAGTCATCTCCCCTTCCAAAAATGTGGAGGTGGACTGCACCGACTCCCTGAAGCCGTTAAACGACCGGATCAACCAGGGAATCTATGTACTGGGCTCCAATGCCGGCATGAAGGTGGAACAGTGGGGAAACATCTGCCTCGTGGTGCGGGAGCTGTTAAACGGTGCTTCTGTTGAGGAATGCATGGAGGAATTTGACCGGCTGCAGGAAGAGTCGCTGGGGGAGTAGGGCTTTTACTCCCCTTTTTCCGGTTCGATCAACTGGCTGTAGATTCTTGCGTCATTCCAGTTTCTATGGTTTTGGATCGGGTCGTAGATTGGGGGCAAATGGCGGAAGCGGCTTCTTCCTGAGCTTGTCGCAGAGGCTTAAAATCTGATACCTCCATCCTTATCATCCGCTCCGCCCCGATGTACTTCTAGAGGAAGTGCAAAAATTCACAGCAACACAAGTTTTCGGTCAGTGTCAACCAGAGAAATCTTGATTGCGAGATTGTGAAAGCAGTCTTTCATATTGCTCCAATTCTTCACGAAACAGCCCCCATCCATAACAGACATCCTTTTCCACACACTACTGGCAATCGATCAGACGACTTAGACGGCATTCCATATCTAGCCGATACTGTTCTTGCGCTTTCACTATCTGTTATGGAGCTGTATCAAACGTTTGTCACCCCATCAGGATTTTTTGCGCTTGCAATAAATGTAATAGTCTTACTCAAATCGAAATCCAACATTTCCATTATCATGTATTATATATTTTAACGTATAATCACCGGCATACTCCTTCAAGCGCAAGCATAACAATTTTGCACATCTGCTCATTATTTCCATTCTGTCGGCCTCATTATAAAAATATCTTTCACCTGAGTACTCCCACTTCCGTTCATCAATAATCTCATCTATCACAGACCGTTCTAATAAAGAAACCCAGTTCTGATCCTGCGTTATACTCCTTGCATTCTTAAGCGTCCTTGCGAAATATTGAATGAGCTCCTCATCAATATAATGACTATTTACATACCTTATACCATACTCACTAGCAAAAGCACATCCAAATATATATTCCGTAACTAAAAGCATTTTACTATCTCTGTCTTTTCTTTCCCGCCATGTGTAGTTGTCCATATACAATTTTCCTCTCTTATTTTTTATATTTCTTTTTTAACGAACCTGAATGCTCCTGATTTTCTATTCTTTTCTTCTTTTCATTAGAAGAAGCTGCAGATAAAACTACAGCCCTTGTTGTCACAGGCTTTCCCGGCAGACTAAATCCCCTATTCCTATTCCAAATGTTTGATCCATCATCCATACCTTCTTCTTTCCCTTCTCCCATATCATTCTTCTCCTTCCTAAATTATTTTTTTATGCCACTATCCTCAAACTCCTGAAAATATAAATCAGTTTTCTTGTTTGCCTTCCTTATAAATCTTTGGTTGTCCAACAAAAGTTCTTCTTTCAGACAGGTATTCTCTATCTCAATATACTGCTCTCCAAACTTATATAACAGGTCATTTATCTCATCTTGATTCAATTCACCCGTACTTACTTTTAACCAGTTATACTCAATTTTGTTATATAATAACTTTAATTCCCTCATGAATATCGCCAATACTTTTAACCTGTTACCATAAGGTAAAAATGCACTTATCGCGGCAACAACCTGGGAAGCCGCAATGACACATGCCCATACGGATGAATACTGCTGCCATATTGCCCATGCCCCAATACTGGCGGATGAAGTCAGTGCAATACACATTTTCAGCGCCTTATCCCACCTGTAACTATACTCCGCATATAAATCCACATAGTTAATGCGGAACTGTATATTTTCCATATAATGTCTGTATCTTTCCTTCAATATCCTTCTCACCCTCTCTATTACTCAGCAGATTGCCATATTCAGTTACATTGATAACATATGAAACCGCCCCAGTAAATTTCGTCTTCAAAAGGACACCTCCAATCATCGGAACAGTTATATTCCTGGGATACCTCTCTTCCAAGTAAATGTTCCATCTGTTTAAACCATCCCTTCCGCCTCAGCTGTCTAACTGTTATCTTCCTTACATCGTTCTTCGCATTCTTAAGGGCAAGAAAGGGTTCCTGCCTTTCATTCATATAATAAAAGTAGAAAGCATCCATCAATACTGCCGTGGCAAAATCATTTGCCTCCCATAAATTCGAAATAACATAACGTACCCCTGCCGCTGCAAAACCTCCCAACAACCCCTGAAATCCCCTGGTTTCAGAAATACTGTTCATACCGGACCAACAGGATGTAATTACAGCCAATTCAACAGCTCGTAAATCCAGGCGGCTGATTTCATCTGCCGTTACCACACCGTTTCCGTATTTTCTGCTTTTTTCTCCTGTCTGAAACCAATTTTCTGCTCCTGCAAATACGAGAAAAGAGGAATATATTGGTTCAGTTTTGCTTTTCAGATCAAAGTTTCCATGGGTGGCAATATGAATATTACGGTATCCTTCTGCAGAAAGCAGCAGGTTTTTCGTCGCCTCTCTGCCAGAATAGTATCGGCAGCCACAATATACGCTGACCCGCTCCGCCTCTATTTTGCTACAAGGAAGCCGCTTCAGGATTTCCCTGGTCTCGTTGTTTTTTTCTTCTCCCCGAACTTCAGTTCCCGCTTGAACATCCTGTTCCGGTACTTTATACTGTGGGTCACCAATAATCAGGCTTCCCTTGAAAGCTTTGGTTCTGGCATAACCAGGCAAAAAATCCCTTCCACACTCCATCTGAATAACATCGTGCCTGCTTTCCAGTGGTACGTTGTCTTCTCCACATAAGATACCAAAAGGTATATTTATCAAATCCCTATCTGGAGCGATATAAACCCGGCGTATCCCTTCTATATCTATGAGCACCGGCTCCAACAGCTTATGGTATAGTCTCCTCCGCAGCTTTTCCTTCAGCCTTTTCTTTTCCTCCCCCAATCCAGAACAGGAAGCCGCTTCTTCCTGAAAAAGCGCTATAAAAGTCCCTGCATCCCGTAAAATAATCCCTCCCTCCATAATCACTTTCCTTTTAAGTATACAGCGGGAACCCACCTTGCAAACAATGTAGATATCAATATAGACCCCCTTTGGTATGGAATTATCACTCCAACTGTCTTCATATGCGAAGTATTCCACAACCGCAGAATTATCCGGAACGAAAGTCCTAAATTTCTCCCATGTGACATCCGCAAACTGGACGTTTCTCGGAAACTTTTCATAGAATTCCGCCTCTGCTCTGAGCTTTTCCAGATATTTATCATTGTCCGCATACAGTACCGGACTCCCCTGCACTATGCTCTTCACTTCCCTGTCAGCCATTTCATCATGAACCTCCTGGAATCCTGGTTTACCGCCAGACCAGTCCTTGTGCATAATTGTGTTGCGTCTCTTAACCGCAAGAGAAGCCAACTTCTTAAACTGCAGTACCTTCTCATAAGAAAAATAAATGTCATACGCCATGCGCATCATAAAGTAACATAGTGAAAACTGGAACTGTAGATCGCCCAAATCACAAGACAGTCTTTGGTCATTGATATAACAGACTGAAGACAGCCATATCTCCATGATCTCTTCCAAGCATTTATGTAAATACTGTTTTCCCATATCCATCTTGCCTGTCTCACAATAAAAGGAAGTTGCCGTCTGCCATATCTCCACTTTAAGCCGGGATACGCCCGATTCTTCCGCTTGCTTTACACAGTAATTTACAACCTCCTCCATTTGCTTCCTGTCTTTCTTGACAAGCTGCAAATATGCCTGACCCATGAGCACTTTTACTTGAGGCGAAAAAGATTCCCTTTTCAACTGCTCTGCAAGATCCATATAGAGCTCATAGTCCCTGCCAGGGAAATCCACATCCCCACTTAGCAATAAAATAGAAGAAAATACAAATCCTGCCAACACCTCTACATCATATGCCATGCGTGATCCTTTTCCAATAGTATTCTGATGTATTTCCATCAACTGCCTTTTTATTATGGTTTTGTCTTTATTTGTTATCCCAGTTCCATAAATATCATAGATGCAATACCTGATTGTATATATTTTATAGATATCGTCTTTCAGTAATCCATAGCCAGGTTTTCCATCCGGAATAAAGGAAAGCAATTCCTCAAGAATTGGAGCCGCCAGACTATAGTTTCCCTGCGAAAAATATAATAACAGAAGATTAAGCTTAATAAACTGGTCAGATAGAATCTGATTGGTTTCTGGCGGTGCCCATGTGTCAAGAGCTTCCCGGTAGGCGCTCTCCGCTTTAATAATATTACCAGTGCTTTCGTAAAAGCGTCCACGAAAGTATTTTGCCAGACGGTTTTTAAAAAAGAATTCTTCCTGAATATGATCATAAAACTGGCATATATCTTCATAATACTCCAAATTTTTCTCTCTTTGCATGTAAGCCTGTATATCACCTTGATTAATCAATTCAAGAAGCAGACGGGTTCTCTCGGTGATGTAGTCCCTCATTTTATACTTCTCCTATTTTATATCAGAATGCTCTTAAGGACTTATTCTTAACACAGTTTTTTGGTTTTACTTGCATATTTTTCATTTTAAGTTTACAACAGATGGCAACTGCTTTCAATGTATTTACATCAACAAAATTCGACAATAGAATTTAGTGAACCTGTCTTGTAAGATGCATTCCCCAACCTATTTTTAACGTATCGATTTATTTACCCCTCACATCATACCAGTTAAAAAAAGGCGTTTCCAGAAACCGGATGCGAAACATATCCACCAGGGTACAGACAATATAAATTCCCAGAACCGCTCCCACT
>CAJTSY010000077.1 GCA_910578995.1 uncultured Acetatifactor sp. | reverse complement strand
TGCCAGATGAATGCCAGGGACTCGGAAAAACTGTCGGGCATTCTGGAACAGGCAGGCTACCGGCTCACGGAAGACGAGAATGCGGATTTTGTTATTTTCAACACCTGCACTGTCCGGGACAATGCCAATCAGCGTGTCTACGGCAGACTGGGAGAGCTGAACGGATATAAAAGGCGCAATCCCGATATGAAAATCGCCCTCTGCGGCTGCATGATGCAGGAACCGGCTGTAATTGAGAAACTGAAAAAGAGCTATTCCTTTATTGATTTGATTTTCGGCACCCACAATATTTACAAATTTGCGGAACTGCTGTATGCTTCCTTCCGCCAGGAGGAAATGTGCTCCTTCGGCCAGAAGGGAATGATCATAGACATCTGGAAAGATACGGACAAAATCGTGGAGGATTTGCCGGTAGAGCGCAAGTATCCGTTCAAGTCCGGCATCAATATCATGTTCGGCTGCAATAATTTCTGCAGCTACTGCATCGTCCCCTATGTCCGGGGGCGGGAGCGGAGCCGGAAGCCCGAGGATATCCTGGAGGAAATCCGGCGGCTTGTAGCTGACGGCGTGGTGGAGGTCATGCTGTTGGGGCAGAATGTGAATTCTTATGGGAAAAATCTGGACAATCCCATACCCTTTGCCCGGCTCTTGCGGGAAGTGGAGAAGATAGAGGGCCTGAAGCGGATCCGTTTCATGACATCTCATCCCAAGGATCTGTCGGATGAACTCATAGAGGTGATGGCGCAGTCAGCGAAAATCTGCCGCCACCTGCACCTGCCCCTGCAGTCCGGATCTACCCGGATTCTGGAGCGGATGAACCGTAGATACACGAAGGAACAGTACCTGGAACTGGCCGGGCGCATCCGGGAGCGGATTCCGGACATTGCCATCACTACGGACATCATCGTTGGTTTTCCGGGTGAGACGGAAGCGGATTTGGAAGAGACCATGGATGTGGTGCGCAGGGTAAAGTTCGACAATGCCTTTACATTCATTTACTCAAAGCGTACCGGAACCCCGGCGGCCGCCATGGAGGACCAGGTGCCGAAGGAGCAGGTGAAGGCAGGATTTGACCGGCTTCTGAAACTGGTGCAGGACACGGCCCGGGAACAGGTGGCAAAATATGAGGGACAGGTCATGGAGGTCCTGATTGAGGAAGTCAATGATTCGGGCAGGACAGGCCAGGACGGCGGAACCGGGAGTTCTGCGGAACCCGGGATTGCTGCGGCTGCGGCAGAGGTCCCCATGGTAACCGGCAGACTTTCCAACAACACCGTGGTGCATGTGCCGGGGGATGCTTCCCTCGTCGGCAAAGTGGTGCAGGTGTCCCTGGATGAGTGCCATGGGTTCTATTATACTGGACATTGCGTGTCCTTTCATTCTGATGTGGAGGAATCATAAAAAATCCGGCTGAAGCCGCCCAAATGAAAAATTCCGGTTGACAGGAAATCATTTCCTGTGTTACACTGGCGTTGATAAAGGGAGTAGCTTGCATGGAGGCAGTCCATGTTTACCTTGCCGTCAATACGATTTTCCCGGCGGGATGCCTGCGGGAAATCCGGCTCTGTGAGTGAGAAGCGAGACTTTGTTGTATATTAAGTTTGCAGCAGAGTGCTCGCTTTTTTGCATAAAGAAAACTTTGATTTGTTCTGATTGTGCAGAAAAGCGCCGGGAGCTGCCGATTTTGAAGGAGGAAAGGTAGAAATGGGAGAAGCGTACACTATGGTATTGTCACTGTTCTTACTGGTTCTTGGATTCGTATTGTTGGTAAAAGGGGCGGACTTTTTCGTGGATGGCGCCTCAGCTATCGCCAGGCGGTTCGGGATTCCCCAACTGGTCATCGGCCTCACCATCGTGGCCGTGGGTACCAGTGCGCCGGAGGCTGCGGTGAGTATAACGGCCGCTGTCAGGGGAAATGCGGATATCACCATCGGAAATATCGTGGGCAGCAATATTCTGAATATTCTGATTATTCTGGGGCTGTCGTCTGTGGTGGCTCCCCTGGCGGTGACTGCACCTACTTTATTCCGGGATATTCCGTTTATGATCGGGATTACCCTGCTGTTGCTTTTTCAGGGGACGGGCGGCAGTGTGGGATTTTGGGAAGGCGTGGTGCTGACGCTGTTGTTCCTGGCCTATCTGGGGTATCTGCTGTGGGCGGCGCAAAAGGACGGAAAAGAACTGGCTGCCGCGTCCGCCGAGGGGAAGAAGCTTTCGTTGTGGACAGCGCTTCTGGGAACGGCGGCAGGGCTTGTAATGATTGTAGTGGGGAGCCATACCGCTGTGGATGCCGCTACGGACCTGGCAAGGCTTTTCGGCATGAGCGAGCGTTTTATCGGCCTGACCATCGTGGCCCTGGGTACTTCCCTGCCGGAACTGTTTACCTCTGTATCCGCTGCCGCAAAGGGAAATGCGGAGATTGCCATCGGAAATATCGTGGGCAGCAATATCTTTAACATCCTGTTTGTGGTGGGCGTGTCTGCCCTGATTACGCCGGTGCCTTTTTCGGCGGAATTTTATGCCGACATGTGGATTGCGGCGGCGGCAGGCGTGCTGCTCCTGGCATGCAGTGTGAAGGGACGGAAACTGGGACGCCGGGGCGGGATTGCCATGTTGGCCGGATATGTTCTGTATTTTGTTTTTATCTGTTTGTAAGGATGTCCTGTGAGAAGATGCCCGTTTCATGCTCTGTCCGACTACAGGTTTCGCAAAGCGTTTCATGCGATTCTGATAAAAGGCACGCCTCTTTGCGCCATATTCAATTGTAGGAAATTGTTCTTGCTTCCTAAACAGTATAACTTACTGGAGGGTTTGCTTTTTCGAAAGTTTTCTGCACAGGATTGGTTTTCTTCCGCAACAATTTGGGAATAAATAAAGTATCGCTGATGGAAGCGGTTTGAACTGCATTCCGCAAAAGAATTCACAGGAGAAGAGTATATGGATATTTTTAACGGACTGACACTGATCGGAGGTTTAAGCCTGTTTTTATTCGGTATGAACATCATGGGCCAGGCCCTGGAGCGCAGGGCAGGAGGGAAGCTGCGAAGCCTTTTGGGAAGGTTTACCACAGGAAAGGCGGCCGGGTTGTTGACGGGGCTTGTGGTGACAGCGGTAATACAGAGTTCTTCCGCTACCACGGTTATGGTGGTGGGATTTGTCAATTCAGGGCTTATGACATTACGGCAGGCCGTCAATGTGATTATGGGCGCCAATGTGGGCACCACGGTGACTGCCTGGATATTAAGCCTGGCGGGAATTGACAGCGGCAGCTGGTACATCCGCCTGTTGAAACCCTCCTCCTTCACGCCCATCCTGGCCTTTGGGGGAATTATCCTGTACATGTTCTGCAGGGGGGAGAAAAAGAGGGATACCGGGCTGATCCTTCTGGGCTTTGCCACGCTGATGTTCGGCATGGAAACCATGTCCGGGGCGGTATCCGGCTTAGGGGAGCTTCCGGCCTTCCAGAAGTTCTTCATCATGTTCCGGAATCCCATCCTGGGAGTCCTGGCAGGAGCGGTGCTGACGGCTCTCATCCAGTCCAGTTCCGCATCCGTGGGGATCCTTCAGGCACTGGCGGTGACGGGGCAGGTCTCCTATGGGGCGGCGATTCCCATCATCATGGGGCAGAACATCGGCACCTGCCTTACCGCCATGCTCTCCTCGGTGGGCGCCAATAAGAATGCCAAAAGGGCGGCCATGGTGCATCTGTCTTTCAACTGCATCGGAACAGCGGTATGGCTGACGGCATTCTGTATTGCCAGGGGGATTTTCCATCTGTATTTCCTGGACGAGCCCGCGTCCCTTCTGGGTATTGCGGCGGCCCATTCGGTTTTCAATATCCTGTGCCTGCTGCTGATGCTGCCCCTGTCCGGCGCACTGGAGAAACTGGTCACAAGTATGGTGCCGGAGGAGAAGCAGACAGAAGAATATATGGAACTGGACGAGCGTCTCTTTGCGGCACCTTCTATTGCCCTGGAGCGCTGCCACAGGGTTACCGGCTCCATGGCGGAGCTGTCCGTGGCGTCCCTGAAGGAAGCCATGGAAGCATTGGGAGCCCTGACGCCGGAACTGGCGGATTCCATCCGGCTGAAGGAGGAGAAGACGGATTACTATGAAGATATCCTGAGCACCTATCTGGTAAAGCTGAGCGCCCTGCGGATTTCCGCGGCGGACAGTACGGAAGCGGCGAAGCTGTTAAAGATTATCGGGGATTTCGAGCGGATTTCTGACCATGCGGTGAACCTGCTTCGGGCCGCGGAGGAGATGGCGGACAAAGACCGGAAGTTTACCGATACGGCGCGCGGGGAACTACAGGTGCTCTGCAGGGCGGTGGGGGAGATCCTGGAGCTGTCTGCGAGGGCATTTCTGGAGCAGGACCTGGAGGCCGCGGCGGCGGTGGAGCCTCTGGAGCAGGTAATAGACCGGTTAAAAGAGGAGATGAGGACCAGGCACATCCGGAGGATGCAGCAGGGCGGCTGTTCCATCACGGCAGGATTCGTGTGGTCTGACCTGCTGACGGATCTGGAGAGGACGGCGGACCACTGTTCCAACATTGCAGGCTGTATGTTGGACATGGCGCAGCAGAGCTTAAGCCTCCACGAGCACCTGCGGGAGTTCCGGGACGGCAGTGAATCGTTCCGCAGGAAGTTCCAGGAATTTCGTGAGAAATATGTCCTGGAATAAGTTATAAAATCTAAAAATTTAATATATTTTTTATTTTTTCGTCCAAAAGTTACATTGCGGACACCTGCTGCAATATGGTATAATTTTTATATGTGTCGGGATTTTTTGTCCCACCGTTTTTCTGTCCTGCAGTATTGAAATATCCGGCAGAAAATCGATAGGAAGAAACAAGGAGGCAGGTGCTGTATGCAGAAACGTATTTTGGTTGTGGATGACGACAAAATGAATTTAAGGAGAACAACCCTGATTTTGGAAAAGCATTATGAGGTGCTCCTGGCGGAGTCCGGGCAGGAGGCGCTTGAAAAGCTGAAAGACGAACAGATCGATTTGGTTCTCCTGGATATCGCCATGCCGGGCATGAACGGCATCGAGACTTTTGAGAGAATGAAGGAGGACGGACTGGAGATCCCGGTGATTTTTCTGACGGCTTCCGGATATGAGGATGATGTGATGACGGCCATCCGGATGGGGGCGGTGAATTACCTGAAGAAGCCTTACATCCCCAAGAGCCTGCTGGAGCGGGTGGAAAAGGAGTTTGAGAAGGAATGAGGACGGAATCACAGACAAGCATTCACCTGCTTATGGCAGGGACTCTCAGCATTTTGACCCTGTTTCTGGGACTGGTCGCGCTGACCATGTCCTGGGAGCTGTGGATGGTTCTCCTGATGGTCCTGGGCTGCATGGCGGTCTGGTGGCTCCACATCGGGAGAGTGGGCTCGGATATACTGTATGAAAATATCTGTACGGGACTGTTGTTGGTCGAGTTTTTCTTCTTTGGGGTTCACGAATCCTGTCTGCATGACATCCCCATGATGACCTGTGTGGTACTGCTGTTGCTATCACTGCTGAACAGGAAGCGTCTCCTGTTTATTGCCGTAGGCCTGTATGCAGCGCAGATTTTGTATCACTTTCTGCTGTTGGGCACCATCGGCCGCGGCATGGCTGACAGGGAGTCGCTGCGCCTGCTGATGGGGGCCGCCGCGGTGGCAGGCTCTTTGATTGTCACAAGATACCGTATCAACAGGAGGCAGGGAGAGCGGGCAAAATACGACAGCATGCAGGACCAGCTGGCTACAGCGGTACAACAGAACGCGGATTTCCTGTCCAATGTGTCCCATGAGCTGCGCACGCCTGTCAATATGGTAATCGGCATCAGCGAGGTGGCACTGGGAAAAGAAATATCCCCGGAGATTCAGGAGAACCTGCGCTCCATCAAGATGGCAGGGAAGCGCCTGTCAGGCCAGATCAGCAATATACTTGACTACACGGAGATCGTAGAAGGCACTTTGGCGGCGGTCCAGGAGCCTTACAGGATTACGTCGGTGATAAACGACATCATGGCCATGACTGCCCTGCAGAGCGGAGGCAATAATCTGGAGATGGTCTTCGACATTGACCCCAGGGTGCCGTCGGTACTGATCGGCGATCCGGAGAAGATATCCCATGTCCTGAGAATCCTGGTGGAAAATTCCCTGAAATTTACGGAGGAGGGCGGAATCGGCCTGTGCATCGGCTTCCGGAGGGAGAGCTACGGGATTAACCTTGCGATTGACCTCTATGATACCGGTATCGGCATGAACGAGTCCCAACTGGGGCAGATTATCGATGATTTCTATCAGGCGGATTCCGGAAGCCGCCGTTATGTGGGCGGACTGGGCCTGGGGATTCCCATAGCCAGGGGCCTGCTGCATGCCATGGGCGGTTTTATTCATTTTGAGAGCAGAGAACAGCAGGGCATGCAGATACATATCACCATTCCCCAGGGGGTGGAGGACGATACGCCCTGTATTCAGTTTCCCAATTCCCAGAAGCTGTGTATTGCTTGCTTTTTCAAGCCGGAGCGGTACAGCAGGGATGAGGTGAGAAGATTTTATGACAGGATGATTCTGCATCTGGTGGAGGGCCTTGGGATTGAGGGCTATCAGGCGCACAATTTTGAGGGGCTGCTGAAGCTGCAGAGGGATCACAAGCTGACCCATATCTTCATAGCCCAGAGGGAATATATGGCCAATCCTCCTTATTATGAGGAACTGGCGGAGACGGTTCCGGTGGCGGTGATTGCGGAGAAGGATTTTGTCCTGGATGCGGACAGCCGCCTGCTTGTGCTGCGCAAGCCTTTCTTTGCACTGTCCATCGTAAACCTGATCGGAGGCGACGAACAGGGGAACAACTTCGAGGAGGCCCAGGCGGCAGGGCGCAGGCCTTTTACCTGCAGGGACGTGAAGGTACTGGCTGTGGACGACGAGGAGATGAACCTTTTGGTGGCAAAAGGAGTCCTGGGCAGCTACGGCATATCGGTTGATACCTGCTTAAGCGGCAGGGAGGCGGTGGAGCTGTGCGCCAGGACTGCCTATAATGTGGTATTCCTGGATCATATGATGCCTGGTTTCGACGGTGTGGAGACGCTACGGCGCATCCGGGAACTGGACAACGGAATGTACCGGGAGGTTCCGGTAATCGCCCTGACGGCAAATACCATCAGCGGGGCCAGGGAAATGTTCCGTCACGAGGGATTTGACGAGTTTATCCCCAAGCCCATAGAGCGCTCTGTCCTGGAGCGGGTGCTGCGCCGGGTGCTGCCGGAGGAATGCCTGCAGTATGATGCGGGGCCTGGGGGACAGGAGACGGCACGGGAAGCACGGGAAGGAGAGGCTGCGGACCGGGCAGGTGAACCGGACTCCGCAGGCGCTGTGGGAGAGGGGGATGCCGCAGGGGAGGAAGCCGCGCATTGCTCCGGGGATAAAGAAAAAGAAGCGTCCGGGCACCGCTCCGGAGATAAGGAAAAAGAAGCGTCCGGGTACCGTTCCGGAAACAAGGATACGGCAACGGCGGAGTACCGCTCCGGAAATATGGACGGGGCGGATACACCTGCGCAGGAACAGGCTCCTGCCTACGGTTCCCTTGTGCGTGCAGGCATCAACGTAAGTGTGGGATTGGATTACTGCGGAGGGGACGACGGGTTTTATCTGGAGATGCTACACATGTTCCATGACCAGAGGGCGGAGAAGGAGGCGGAGCTGAACAGCTACTATGAGGCCGCCGACTGGACGGATTACGGCATCAAGGCCCATGCCCTGAAGAGCACGGCACTGACCATCGGCGCGGAAGCCCTTTCCGCCAAGGCGAAGGAACTGGAGATGGCAGGCAAGGAGGGCGACGAGGCCTTCATCAGGGAGAACCACAGCATTCTTCGGCAGATGTATGAGGAAGTGTGCGAAAGTATTGCCAATTTATAAGTGAAAGATTACATTTTATAAATATGTGTCCGGGAGGGGACGGGGTTTTTCCCGAACGGACAGTGGGAGTTTGACATGTTTAAAAAATGGCTGCAAATCATTTTTGACCACAAAATCAGCCTGCGGGAGCGGATGTTCCGCCTGGTGACGGGCATCAGCATGATTGCGCTGATTTTTATCCTGGTTCTTGGCAGGTTTACGGCGAATCTGCTGATATTGCCTGCTTGTCTGATTTTCATGTATGTGGTGGCGAAGGTAAGTATCCAGAGGGACTGTATCAACACGGGAGCCACGGCTACGGTGGTGATGCTGCTTTTGCTGTTTCCCGTGGTGTTTTTTACCGGAGGAGGGCTTTACGGCGGAGTGCCTGAATGGTTCGTGCTCTGCTTCATCTATATCAGCATTACCCTGGAGGGGAAGCGAAAGGGAGTGTTTTTTCTGTTATGTGTGGCGGAAACTCTGTGCTGTTATTATCTAGCCTATTTTTATCCGAATCTGGTTCTGCCAAACACCGAGGCCCAGGCTTATTTTGACTCTGCCCGTTCCGTTATTGTGGCGGGCTTCCTCACCAGTGTGCTGCTTCTGTTCCAGAACTATCTCTATGAGGAGGAGAAGAAGCTGACCATACAGCAGAAGCACGAGATTGAGGAGCTGAACCAGGCGGAGAATCATTTTTTCTCCAGTATGAGCCATGAGATCCGCACGCCGATCAACACCATTATCGGGCTGAACGAGATGATTCTGCGGGAGGCTATTTCCGATGAGGTGGCGGAGAACGCCAGAAATATCCAGGGCGCCAGTAAGATGCTGCTGACGCTGATTAACGATATTCTGGATTTGTCCAAAATCAAATCGGGCAAAATGGAGATTGTGAATGTGTCCTATGAAACAGGGGAGCTTTTCTCCGAGATTGTGAACATGATCTGGATTAAGGCCAGGGAAAAAGGGCTTGAGTTCAAGCTGCATGTGGATCCCTCCATTCCCAGTATGCTCTGCGGCGACGAGGTGCGCATCAAGCAGGTACTGGTGAATCTGCTGAACAACGCTGTGAAATATACAAAAGAAGGTACCGTTACCCTGTCCGTGCGCTGTGAGCGTGTGGGGGTGAACCGGGTGCGTGTCTGGTATTCCGTGGAGGATACGGGACAGGGGGTGAAAAAGGAGAATATCCCCTATATTTTTGATGCTTTCCGGCGGGTGGACGAGAAGCGGAACCGGCATATCGAGGGCACCGGACTGGGCCTTAGCATCGTCAAGCAGCTTGTGGAGCTGATGGGGGGCGAAATCAGCGTCAATAGTGTCTACATGAACGGCTCCACCTTCCTGGTAACTTTGGAGCAGGATATCATGAGCGAGCGTGAACTGGGTACATTTACTTTAAGTTCCCGCAGGAAGGTTCATGAGGGGGAGCAGTACCAGAAGAGCTTTGAGGCGCCCAATGCCCATCTGCTTGTGGTGGATGACAACGAGATGAACCTGATGGTGGTGAGCAAGCTGCTGTCAGATACCAGGATTCAGATTGATACGGCTTCCAGTGCCGCGGACTGCCTGCGGCTGACCCAGTATCAGCATTATGACTGTATTCTGATGGACCACATGATGCCCGAGATGGACGGGATAGAGTGTCTCCATGCCCTCCATTCCCAACCCGGAGGATTATGCCAGGATGTGCCTGTAATCGCGCTGACGGCCAATGCGGGAAGCGACAATCAGATGCTTTACCGGAAGGAGGGGTTCAGCGGCTATCTGGCCAAGCCCATCAGCGGCGCCATGCTTGAGGCCGCGGTGATGAGCATCCTTCCCAAGGAACTGGTAATGTTAAGCGAGACGGCAAGCCAGTCCGAAATCGGAAAGGATGTGCTGATTTTCGAACAGGCGAAACGGATTTCCCTGATGGTCACCACGGACAGTGTGTGCGACTTGCCGGAAGACCTGAAGAAGAGGTTCGGCATCTGTGTATGCCCGTATTATGTGTGCACGGAGCAGGGGCGGTTTCTGGATGATACGGAGCTGATGGCGGATGAGCTGCTTTCCCATATGACGGAGGGTAAGAGCGCCCTTTCCCAGCCGCCGGATGTGGAGGATTATGAACGGTTTTTCGCCCAGAGACTGACGGAGGCGCAGAATGTGATCCATATCACCATGGCAAAGCATGTCAGCGAGGGATACCGCAATGCCCTGGAGGCGGCGAAATCCTTTGAAAACGTGACAGTGGTGGATTCCGGGCATCTCTCCAGCAGCCTGGGGCTGTCCGTGCTGTATGCGGCTTATATGGCGGAAAACCATGCTTCCAGGGACGAGATTGTGAAGACCGTGAAGAAGCTGCGGCGCTATATCTCCTCAGCCTTTATCATTGACAGCACCCATATGATGTGCCGGGCGGGGCAGATTTCCCGGAATGTGCAGGTATTGTGCGATGCTTTGCTGCTGCATCCTGTCATTGTGCTGCGGAAAAGCCGGATGGCGGTGGGCAGCATGGAGATGGGCAGTTTCCATCATGTGATGAAGCGGTATATCCGGAAAGTGCTTGTCAATACAAGGGCCATTGACAAGCGGCTCCTGTTCATCACCTATGCGGGAATGGACGAAGAGAGCCTTCAGTATATTCAGGAACTGGTGCGGCAGTATTGTCCTTTTGAGCGGGTTTACCTGCAGAAAGCGTCTGCCGCCATTGCCAGTAACTGCGGGGCAGGGTCTTTTGGGCTGTTGTTTATGAAGAAAAATGACGCGGTGATTTCCTATTCGGAGGTGTCCCGATAATGGAAAATTGAAAGGGGAAGGTGTCAGACAGGAGAATTCGATGGAAATTGAGTTATACTGGAATAGACCAAATGGATAGAAGCAAAGAATTAGAATAGCGGCATAAGACTGGAAGAAATGGAAGAAGGAGGATATGGAGAAAATACTGGTGGCGGAAGACGATGAAAGCGTCAGAGCGGAACTGACACGGCTGCTGTGTGCAAACGGCTACAGGGTTGTCAGCGAGCCGCCCTGTGACATGGCTCTGTTGGACGTGAACCTGCCGGGGGAAAGCGGCTATGAAATTTGCCGGCGGCTGCGGACGCAGTGGGATATCCCCGTGATTTTCCTGACGGGAAGGGACTCGGCGGAGGATGAGCTCCTGGGCTTCGGCGTGGGGGCGGACGATTATATCCGGAAACCTTATAATTCCGCCGTGCTTCTGGCGCGCATAGCCAGGCTTTTGAAGCGAAAGGGCAGAAGCGTCATGACGGCGCGGGATCTGACTTTGAATCTGGCGGAACTGACTGTGTACAGGGACGGGCAGAGCAGGGAGCTCACCAAAAACGAAACCCGTATCCTGGCGTGCCTGATGGAAAAAGGGCTGTGCGCCAAAGAGGAGCTGATAGAGGATCTGTGGCAGAACAGTCTTTATGTTGATGAGAATACTTTGTATGTGAACATAAACAGGCTCCGTGAAAAACTGGCAAAACTGGGGGCAGGCGACTATATACGGACAGTCAGAGGTGTCGGGTATCGGTTATGAGGCGCTACAGAAGGCACGGACTGGAGAGACCGCCCACAGGGCTTCCGGAAAATATCTTCAGGGGGAGGTGCTGGCCCGTAATCAGCAGGGAGGATCGTATCGACTGATGAAAAAGATAGACATTCAATTTGACAGAATCGATGCGGCGATTTCTGTAATGAGGGAGGTCTCCTCATGGGGCCGGGAGCGGAAATACCGTATCTGGACTGATGAGTGGTTGACGAAGGAAAAATTGATTACTTCCGAGGCGCAGCCGGAAAATATTTGCGTTGGAATGATTAACGGCGAAATTGCCTGCGCCTTTATTCTGCAATGGGACGATTCAAGTTACTGGCCCAATGCCCCCAAATATGAAGCAGCATATTTGCATAAGTTCTGTGTGCGGCGCAAGTTCGCCGGAATGGGCATGACGAGACTTGTCACAGAAGCAATCCGGGCAGAATGCCGCAAACGCGGCATTCAGTACATCCGTTTGGATACCGGTCTGGATGAAAAGGTTGTCAGAAAGATTTATCTGAATGCAGGCTATAAGATTGTGGACATTATTGATTATCCCAATGGCCGCTCCATGGCTTTATATGAGATGGAAGTATAGTGCGAAAATAAACCGGTTGCGTGAGAAGTCCATGACATTCCGGAGAAAGCGTTTGAGGGAAGCCGGGCTGAAAGCGAGGCATTCTATGGAAAAGGAATATTTCGGGGAAGAAGATTCCGGGACGGATGATTCCGGGGACAGACACATTGTCAGGGAAACGATTCAATATATTCGGGATACCGCTCGCTCTAAAGCGGTTACACTGTGCTTTCTGGGCATGGGGGGACTGGGAATAGGAAGCATTCTTGCGGTTGCAGGCGTAAGCGCCGCATTGACTGCCATATTGGCGGCGGCATTCCTGTGTCTGGTCTTTTTCTGGCTGCTTGCATGCGGTTTTGTGGAACAGAAGCGGATTGACGGACTGGAGAGGCTGCTCGCGGGGCTTCCGGAAAAATATCTTCTGGGGGAGGTTCTGCCAAAGCCTGTAAACAGCACGGAGAAACGTTATTTCCGGATAATGCGAGAGGTTTCCGCCTCTGCGGTGGGCATTGCGGAACAGGCCAGACGGGAGAAGGAAGAATACAGCGACTATGTGGAGAGCTGGATTCACGAGATGAAGACGCCTCTGACGGCGTGCTCCCTGATTCTTGACAACGGGGGAGACGCGCGGAAGCTGCAAAGGGAGCTGAAGCGTGCCGATAACCTGACGGAAAGCATCCTCTATTATGCCAGGCTGCGCACTGTGGAAAAGGATGTGAAAATCAGTGGATTTTCCATATCGCAGGTTGTGGGGGAAGCCGTGAAGGATCAGATGGCCCTGCTGATTGGGGCAGCAATAAGGGTGGAAACTGAGGGGGATTTTCGGGTTTATTCCGATGAAAAGTCCCTTTGCTTTATTCTGAAGCAGCTGCTGATTAACTGTGCCAAATATTGTCCCGGATGCAGGATTACTATCCGGGCGGATGCCGGTGTGCTGTCGGTTCGGGACAATGGCCCCGGCATTCCGGCTCATGAACTGCCCCGGGTGACAGAACGGGGCTTTACCGGAGGCAGCGCGGGGAGACAGCAGGGTGTGGAAAGGAATTGGCAGCCGGGAACCGGAATGGGGCTGTATATCGTAAAAGAACTTTGCCGCCGCCTGGATATTACGATGCGGATAGAATCCAGAGAGGGGGAGTTTACCTGTATTACGTTCTCTTTTGAAAGTATGGATTCCAACAGATAAACGATATACAGTCAAAAAGTTATCCTCGTAAAACTCATAAATTCTAAGAAATATCAGTTATCCCCAACATGTATCTAAAAGTACAGCTTCGACAGAAACTGTCCGGGGATTCTCCCAGGGGATAACGCCGTTTTCCAACTGTTCAATAATTCCTTCCGTTACCATCTCATATACTGATTTTCCCATACCTGATTTTCTCCATAAAAAATGCAAAGTCCTTGATAATTCAATAGACCTTGCATCCGTTATGTGGTATCTGTATTCAGTTTATAGTTACTATGCTATTTCAAGCCGTGTTTTGATTTTACGCAATTCGGTTTCAATCACCGCTACACGAATTGAAAGCATTTCTTTTTCAGTGTCGATCTTTATTGCATCTTTCAGGTTTCTTGATAAATCAAGATGACCTTCGGCAACTCTCATAATACTTGAACGTATCTCATTTTCAAGAGTTAATTTAATATCTGTAACACTTGTTTCAATACTTGTTGTACGCCGTTTTAAGTCTTGCATTTCTGAAAGAATCATATCAAGCTTTTCGCTGTCTGTCATACGCTTGTACCTCCCGTGTGATTAGTATACCACACTCAGGATGCAATGTCTATTCAATTGGAGAAATGCCGAAAAACAGGGCTTTGCAGGCATATGTAGAGTTATAAAGAGTACGGTTATCCGTCCCCCAACCTTACAAAACCGTAAGAAAAACCATAAACTGTGTTAGAACAAACTGCTCCATCCTGTGTTACAATAAATCCGTAGGTTGGAAAAACCCCGGGCCGGCAGGGGGATGCCAAAACCGGAATGAGAGGTAACAGGTATGGATGCCATTTTAGAGCTGAAAAATGTAACAAAATATTACGGAAGCGGAAGCGTTGTCACAAAAGCGTTGGATGGGATTTCCTTTTCTGTGAGGAAAGGAGAGTTCACCGCCATCATGGGCGCTTCCGGTTCGGGGAAAAGTACTCTTTTAAACGTAATCTCAACGATTGACCGGGTCAGTGCAGGTGAAATCCGGGTGGAGGGAAGGTTGCTGACAGCCATGAAGGAAAAGGAGCTATCCTTTTTCAGGAGGGACAGACTGGGCTTCATCTTTCAGGAATACAATCTGTTGGACACTCTGACCATAGGGGAGAATATTGTGCTGCCCCTGAATCTGAAAAAGCTTCCCTATGAAAAAAGCGTTCAGGAACTGCATTCAGTGGCGAAAACCCTGGATGTAACGGAACAACTGGATAAATTTCCACATGAACTTTCAGGGGGGCAGAGACAGCGGGCGGCCTGTGCCAGAGCCATCATAACAAGCCCCGCCCTGGTACTGGCCGATGAGCCGACAGGAGCTTTGGATTCCGCCAATGCAAGGAAGCTGATGGGCACCTTTCAGCTTATGAACCGTTCCCTTGGCTCCACCATTCTCATGGTCACCCATGACCCGCTGATGGGTTCTTATGCGGACAGGGTGCTGTTTCTGAGGGATGGGAAGATATGGAGCGAGGTGTACAGGGGGGAGCGGAGCAGGCAGGAGATGTATGGGGAAATCTGGTCCGTGTCCGCGGCGTTGGGAGGTGAGAGTGATGTATTTTAAACTGGCGGCAAGGAATGTAAAAAGACAACTGGGGAACTATCTGATTTACTTTATGACCATAGCGCTTACTGTGGCCCTGCTTTTCGCCATCAACAATATCATCTACAGCGACAGCCTTTCTGTTTTCGTGGACAGGGGAGAGGGCGCACGGGACGCGCTGCAGATTATGGTGATTATGATTTCCGCAGTGGTGGCTTTTGTACTGGGCTACGCCACGTCGTTTCTGTTGAAACGCAGGAAGCGTGAGTTCGGCGCCTATCTGACACTGGGTATGAACCGGCGGAATATCCTGGTTATTTTTCTGGCGGAAACATTCATCATCTGTCTCATTGCCCTGGGAGCGGGCCTGGCGGTGGGGGCATTCCTGTTCCAGGGGCTGATGGCGTTCATGATGAAGCTTCTGGAGATGGAGTTTGACATTGCCGCTTATTCCGTGGAGGGGCTGTTTCGCACGGTGCTGCTGACAGCGGGGATTTTCTTTCTGGCCTCGGCGGCATCCGCAGGCTACCTGAAGCGTGTCAGTATTTATGACCTGATTCATGGGGAGAAAAAGGTGGAAGGAAAGGTCCGGCATCCGTTTTTATGGCTGATTGTGACGATTGTGTCATTTATTGGCCTGGCCGCCAGTGGTATCCTGTTCTGGCATAAACTGGATACTGCGCTGAAGGGAGGCACTGTGGAGGGCCTTGAATATCTGCTTGCAGGTTTTATCCTGTTCACTGCGTTATCTCATATGGGAGCCGCCAAAAGCATCGTGCCTTTTCTGCTTGGCAGAAGCAGGTTTTGCAGCCGTGGCTCCAATACCTTCGTACTGCGTCAGCTCTCGGGAAACTTAAGCGCCAATTCCGTCATGCTTGGATGTCTGGCCCTGCTGATGAGCCTTGCGGTGGTGGGAACCAATGTCTCTTTTATCCAGAAGGCAAGCCAGGAGGAGGCGCTGAACATGGCGTATCCCTATGATATCATGTATTATTCCAATAAATATGAGCGGGAGCGAGAGATTCCCCTGCAGGAGGCGGAGGCGCTTATCGAGGAATATGCGGGAATCAGGCAGATGATCCCCTGGCGTATTTTTGAATCGGGGAGACTGGATTTTTACAGCCGCACGGAATGGTACGAGGAGTGGATGGCGCCTAACGACAGCTTTATGCCCCTCAGCGATTTCAATGCAGTGATGGCGCCCCTTGGCGTGAAGCCGGTGGCACTGGACGGAGAGTTTATGATTGTGTGCAACAATTCCAAAGCCGCCCGGCCGGACTGGACGGACATGGTTTGGGAGCAGGGCGGGAAGACTTATACCTTCCACAGCTGTAGGGAAGATTATCCGAAAATCAGTTATCTGTATTTTTATGTGGTAGTGCCGGACGAGGCTGTGGAGGGACTGGACTGCGTGGAGCAGAGCAGGGCTTATGTCACGGAAAAGCACATGTTCGACGGGATGGGCCTGAAACAGGCGCTTGCCCATCTGCTGTGGGAAGGAGAGGACGGGAGGATCGAGTTTGAGATCCGTGAATATGCCAGGCAGGAAGAAAATAATGTATCGGCAATCCTTGTGGTGGGAGCGCTCTTTGCCTCCGCGGTATTTCTGCTGATGGCCATGGCAATCCTGGCGCTGAAAACACTTTCCGCCCTGGGGGAAGACAGGCGGCGGTATGAAATCCTGTTCCGCCTGGGGCTGGGCGTGGGAGAGCAGGCAAAAGCCCTGTTCCGGCAGACCTTCAGTTTCTTTCTGCTGCCGTTTGTGCTGCCCCTGCTTATGGGGATTCCGGTGGCTGCGGCGGGTGTGCATGTGATGCGGATGGAAAATATGGAAGCTTCCGCGTCCATGGTGCCGTTGATTGCAGGGGTTGTGGCTGTGGTGATGACATTTTTGTATCTGCTTTATTATACGGCCACGTATCTGATTGCGAAGCGGATAGTGGTGTGGGAGTGAATTTCGGGGGCGGCGGACGTTCTCCTGGCGGCTTTTGGCACTTGGCAAAGAAAGCTTGCGTATTCCGGCAAAATTTTGGTTTCGGCCTGTTTCGGGTCAGGCATTGCCAAATATAGCTGGTGCAGCTAAGTCTGTTCCAAAAGGTAAACCTCCATATCCACCGCTCCCAGGTCACGCTCCATGCAATAACAGCGATACAACAGGGAAGCATCCTCCCATGCCAGGGAGGGATCCTCCTGCAGGAGGGCCATCAGGCGTGTGCCCTCCAGTTTCGCCCATGCTTCCTCCCTCGTGCAACGTTCCTCTCCGGCGAGAAGAAACTCCACAAATTTCCTGACCGGAGAATTCATGGCGACTCCAGGTGAGGAATTTGCTTTGGCGGATGTTGTTTGTGCCGCTCCGCTGCTTTTTGGCGCAAAGCCTCGCGCCGGGGATAAAGCACATAATTGAAGAGATACTTGTCGTCGTCTAGCAGACGCTCATCCCACACGTCCTCATCATTCCAGGAACCCATGTAGATTACATGGCCGTTTTTTATCAGGCAGTGCATCCCCTCGTCCTCCTGCCAGTCGCAGCCGCCGCTCAGGTTCAGCGCAGGAATCTCCGGATCCATGGGCGGCTTGACATCCAGGCTGACAAACTCCATATAGCGGAGAACCTCCAAAGGATTCCGGATGTGTTGGATATCCTCGTCCAACAGATCACCTTTGCTTGTGCATTCCAGTTCATCCTGAAGATAGTACAGAGCGTACTGGCAGATTTCCCTGATCAGGGCATCATCTATCTCTGACAGCCACCGGATGGACCGGGCGGCGTACTCTGCCGTGACACCCTTGTGGCAGATTACTTCAATCTGTTTGTGAAAGTAAGGGAATTCCACATAGCCGGTCATTCTGCCAAACTCATCTATCCCGGCATTTATCAAAATGTTTTCAAAGCGAAGTTCTGACATATGTAATTTCCTCCTTTGGGAAGTCAAGTGGACAGGCACTTATACCTGCTCCCACGGAACCACAGCGTGCGGGTTTCCCGCACATGGCTCTTCATAATGATGTTTAAACAGCCTTTCCCGCACCTGCAGGTTTCTTAAAACGCTTCACAGGATTACATGCCGGAATTTTCTCACCAGATAGACAGCAGCCCGATATAGGTGAGCAGGATATCTACATTTTTTATCTGGTGCTGGGAGCGGTTCTTTGTGACATCCATACGGTTGCACCGTTTTACGAAATCGCTCTTGCCCAGGATGGCACCCACAACTGCCAGGCCTGAAGCCGGAATAATGCGTTCATTGGTAAGTTCGATAATGATATTTTTCATTGGTGCCTGCCCCCTGCGTTCTGGTTTTACTGTTTTTATTATACCAGAAAATGCTACAGAAGTGGGAAAATAAAGGAATTTTACTGCACCAAATAGGTGAATTTTGAAGGTGCTTGTTCGGATCTTCAAAAACGTATAATCACAGACTTTACAGGTATTTAATAAATCTGAATTTCACGGATTAAGGAATATGATAAAATACCAGTATAAGCAGGAGAGGAGGCCGTCAACTGTCCACCTTAGTACTGCGTTGTCGTCAGCGGGCGATGCCTTGCGCCCGCTGCTTTCCTCTGCCTTGGACAGGATCAAAAAATATGGGGATGAGGGCTACGGCATATCAGCCCTTTTTGAAGAATTGAGTGAATTCTGTGCGTCTGCGCCGAAGCCTGTGGTGCTGCTGATAGACGAGGTGGACAGTGCGTCAAATAATCAGGTGTTTCTCGACATTCTGGTGAGACAGGCACGAAACGGCGAAAGGGAAGCCATGTAACAGCTGTTCCTGATGGAAATGGAGTATGGCAACAGACGCGGCAACAGCAGCAATAGAAGCGACAATAGATACGGGCACAGAAAAACGGTAGCAGACTTGAGTTTCCGCAAACTGCACTGAAAAAATGAATATGCCTATTAAAAGTACCAATCTGCCATTTTTTGAATGCAGTCGAAAGGCAGTATCTGCGAGTAGAGGTACCCAAAACAAGCCCCGCCGGAACCGGACTGTGGGAGAACTATTCTTTTCTCTATTCAGACGACCAGCTTAAGGCAGAGCTGACGGTAAGCCGGACGCTTCGTCCGGAACCAGAGCCTGATGCCCTCTTTCGCATACGAGAGTATGCCAATGATGCCTTTTGCCAGCCGGTAATAGCTGAAGCCCACTTTCTCCTTTATGGGAGCAGCCGTTTTTATGATGGAGACCTTAAGGGCATTCGTCTCCGGCTTCATGGACAGTTGTGCCAGGAATGCCATGCATAAGGTGATATAAAAATTTAAAGCGTTGATGGCTTTGAGTCTCCGTACCCTGAAATGCTCAAACCGGAATACCT
>CAJTSY010000076.1 GCA_910578995.1 uncultured Acetatifactor sp. | reverse complement strand
GGCGGCGGGCCAAAGACAGAGTAGCAGTCCCGCATGATGGAATCCGTCTGGGAAAGGTCGAGGTACCAGAACTGCACGATATAGTCCCAGGTGTCCCTGGAAAGGACAAAGGGATTGGGATAGGAGTTAAGGAAATCGGATACAAAGGTATCCTGATAGGCGGCATGTCCGCCAGGATTAGTAGGTAACAAAGAAATCGCCTCCAGTCGATTGAAATAAAATATAGTCAATCGGCTTCGCCGCAAATTTTTGATGATTTGTCAAGGGTTTTTTGCAAAAAAGTGGGTGATTTTTTGAGATAGGGGTCTGGAAGCCTTATAAAATGGAGGCTAAAGATTCCGAGAAGTTATTGTTAATGAAAGGAGGAATTTGCCAATGAAAAGATTATGTAGGTTAGCAGTTATCTGTATCTTTATGTTGTTTTGTGAAATGGTTGTTCCAGTTTCTGTTCATGCGGCGGAGACGATGGAATTATTAAGTTTGCAGTGGTAGCACCTGAACTGAACATATAAATTTAGGCACTACATTTGTGGTTTGGGAGGACATTGTTATATGGATATAGGAAATGTTCCAACTAACGAGTACGAGACACTTTTACACCCACGAAGGATACTTTTGAAAGAATGGCGGAACAGGCATGGAGTGTGTGTGACTGTTATACCAATTATCAGATTACGACTCCCATGCCGGAATATCTGTTTGGGGATTCCTTTGGGGATGATATGCAGAAAGATATTGGAAAGCATATGAGTGATTATTACGCTGGCAGGATGAGCAATGATGAATTAGAACAGTATTTTAATGCCTGTTGTACTGAAATGCGAAAATATCAGGCGCAGTGTCATCGGTCATCGGGTAATGTAGACGAGGACAATAGGAAAATTATTAGCCAGGTATATGAGATCTTTGCCAAAGAAAATGCCAGGGCATCCAGAAGGGCAAACTATGACGAAGGGGCAAAGATTAATGAGAGATATGGTTACAGGAATTATGACTGGGTTTACTATAATGCAGATTATTATTATCAGTGCGCTGACGTAAAGGAATCATTAGGGAATATGGCAAATGAGATGGCTCGGAAGTGGGGCATAGATGCCATTGATACGGAAGAAATAGAAAAAAATTCCGATTTGACACTTGATGGTGGGTTCGATTTTAACAGTGGTTGGAATTTTAGCTATCGAAATCAGGCGGGGCGGGCAAGTATGGCAGGCGAGGCAGTGGAACCGCCAAGAGATTTTAAACTTTTTTACAAAGAAGATGTCGATAATGTATCAAAAATAGAGATGTGGATAAATGGATGCAGGTATGGGAAAGACATTCCGTTCTATATTACTCCAGATAGTTTAAAGGGGCAATTGTTTCAGGCAGATGATATTATGGAAGAGTATGAAGAACAGATAGGCAATGTCAAAGGATATTCCGACTTTATGAATCAGCTTTCCTCGTTTTTGAAAAATTCGGAAATGAAGGAGGACAAGCCTATGGCAAGGGGATACAGAATCCCGGATTATAAGAAGATGTATCCAGAGGCTGGCGAGGAAGTGCTCGCTGTGCTGAGAACCACAGAAAGAAAAATGCAGTACCAAGAATATGACCTCAAGACGGAGCAGACCGTCATAAGCCAAAAAGACCAGACCATAACCACCGTACCCAACAGGGAAGATTCCCTTGAACGGTTGGCAGACCAGGAGGTGCAGTTTGCGGGGGAGCCAGAAAGCGTGGAGGAAACCGTGCTGCGCAGGCTCCAGTACGCACAGCTGCATAAGGCGATTTCTTTACTGCCTGATGATGAGCGGGAACTGATAGACCGTCTGTTTTTCCAGAACCAGACTGTAAGGGAAGTGGCGTTGGACATGGGGATATACCCTAATGCGGTTCACAAGCGGAAGAACCGTATCCTGGGGAAACTGAAAATTTTTTTGAAAAAAATTAAAAATCAGGGTGTACAAAATGCCTTGCCAACGTGGAAGTACCAGCCACCGGATGGACCGGGCGGCGTACTCTGCCGTGACATCTTTGTGGCAGATTACTTCAATCTGTTTGGTGAGTCACGATCCCTGTCATGCAGTATCTCGTCAAGATAGGTAAGCAGATTCTCGGAAATGAACTTCATGTTCTGGTCTATTTCCTCCGGTGTCACCGTGTTTTCGTCGAAATCAAACAATACTTCGTGATCAATCTGGTAAATTCCGCATTTCTCTTCTTCCGGCATTTTTTCCAGTCGGATACAGCGGATAAAATAGCCCTCTTCATCCCATGCGAAGGGCAGATAGCCGCATCTCACCAGGACGGGGTTCCATGCGTTTCTCACTCCCTGAAAATGTTTAGTTGCGGAATTACGTCCTATGGGATCATCAAAGCAGTGATGGGTAACCGTCAGAAAGGCCTTCAGGGAAAGGGGCAGTCTGGTCCCAATTTCTTTCTCCAGCTCTTCAATCTCCTCATCCGGAATCTTGGCCGGAACCAGTTTCCACTTTTTCCATTCTTCATTGGGATCCGCGTCATCGCTCCACATTTCTTTTTCATTTTCCCCGAGAGGAAGTTTCACACGGATTTCTTCCTGCGAAAGCTTCTGATAATACTGTTCAAAAAAATTTCTCATGTATTCCTGATACTCGGCATAGGTCATTTCGGCACCCTCCTTTTTCTTCCGGTTTATCTATGACTCTATTATACCGCAAAAGTTTTACAGAGGAAAGCTCTTGTTTTTGTGGCGAAACGATAAAAACTCGCTCATTTTTTGTGGTCAAACGATAAAAATTCCCTCATTTTTTCGCAAACCTAAGAAAGACAGCAGATTTTCAGTTGTTTTGGTTGAAAAAGGAACGTACTTTTTGTATAATGTAGAAACAAAATCATTTCAGGCAGAATAACGCACTCTATAGTGAAAAGCTTTCTCATGCTGAATGGTATATAAGATAAAATTTATATAACTGTGTTGGTTACTGCAAAGTACATCAATGAAGCGAAACCGGAAGTTTTTACGGTTTGATTTGCAGAGAATTTTGCCGTGAAATGCAAAGGGGCAGGGATGGATATCAAATGAAAAAGAAATTCGAGGTGACTGAATGAATTCATATCTTATAGAGAGTCATTATGATTTAAAGGTGTTGGATATGAGGCTCCTGGACGAGCATTTCGGAACCGAAATTTATGCTGTTGATACCGATACACACAAATTCATCGTAAAGGTACTGCCGCTGTATTTTGAGAATATTGATAACGAAGGCTTTGTTACCGAATATCTTCATAACCACGGTCATAAAGTAGCGCGGTTTCTTAAAAGCAGAGACGGAAGTTATGCCGTAAGGACACCGGAGTATCAATTTACGGTTCAGGAGTATATAGCGGGTGAAACTCTGCCGGTCAACAGCGCCCCGGAATGGGTTCTGGAGAAATCGGCAGATTATCTTGGTAAAACAACCCTGGCACTGAAAGACTACGGGGAGCTCCCGTTACGATTCGGTAAGGATTTTTTTGCCGCAGACACAGCAATCAGAAAGAAGCAGCAATATATCAGTGAACTTGAAAAAGTGAAAAAATCCGGGGATCTGAAAACCGTTTCCATCTGGGAAGAGCAGATACGGCATCTTGAGCGGATTTCCACATTCCGGATTGATTCCGACAGGCTGACCTATGCAAATTCCCATGGTGACTTTCATATTGGCCAGGTAATTGTGAAGGATAATGACATCACGGTGATTGACTGGACCTCCGCCTGCCGGTTACCGGTATGCCTTGATGTGATTACTTCCTATGTGTTTGCAAGCCCTGACTGTAGCAGAGGCGCTGTCGACGCGGAAGGCCTGAACAGATATATCCGGGGCTATACAAAACATTTTCCGCTTACAGAGTATGATATCAAAACAATGCCGTATGTTCTCTATTTCTGGCACTGCATCTGTAACTATTGCCCGGACGAACTTGCAGGTATTGCTGAAAAATATCAGCCGATTGCTATGCTGATTCAAAACCTGCTGAACTGGCTTTATGTACATGTGGAAGAACTGTCTGAAGACTTATGGAAGTATTTTCATAGATATACCAATCGTGAAAAACATATGTGATACATAATAAAACCTGATTTATATACGTTCAGGGAATGCTCCAGCTTCCATTTCGTCCCGCAGCCATTCCCCATACATATACTCACATTTGGGCGGAAAGCACCATGGAAGAATGTCATTCTGATTGACAACGGTTATTTCTATGGGGCGTTTTTCCGGATTGCCCACAGCGCCGGAGGCATCCATGACCTGCCGGGTTAACTCTGCCCTGATCCGGTCTGTCATTTCTGAATTTGTGAGTACCAGGATATCTATGTCACTGTCCGGGTGGAGGCCGCCCAGAACAGCAGAGCCGTATAAATATATACTCAATATCTGATTTTCTAATAAAGTGGTTGCGATAGAAACTGTCTGTTCTATCTGTCCGGGATAATTCAACCTATCCAATTTCATTTAAAACATCCGTGGAAAAATGATATTTACTGTTGTCTTCTGTCCAGTATAACATGAAAGTAAGGAAATGAACATAGTGAAGTAAACACGACAATATCATTCTTCCAGGATGAAAATAAATAATCATTTCTACCAGGCATGGAAAGAACCAATAAAGGATTGACACCGCACTCCATCTCCTGTATAATAATTAATGACCCAAAGTCAATAACAATAAAGGAGGTTGGATGCTATTGGCCAGACCTGTGAAAAAAGCGCCGGAGCAATGGAAAAAAGAAATTATGGAGGCGGCAAAGAAGCTGTTTTTAACCAGGGGCTATGAGGAGACTGCCATTACGGATATCATGGAACTGGCAGGCGGGGCGAAGGGAATGTTCTACCGTTTTTTCCAGAGCAAGGAGGAGGTTATGCACGCTTTGGGGGATCAGATGTTTATGGAAAACAATCCTTTTGAGGCTGTCAGGGAGCGTACGGATCTGAATGGACTGGAGAAGATCCGGGAGGTGCTTGCCCTGGACAGGGGCGATGGAGAACGGGAGGAATTGAGCACCCAGGCAGTTCCTATCCTGAAGGATCCGCGCATCCTGGCGGCAGCGGTGGAGGCGAACCGGCGTGTGCTGACGCCCCTGTGGTTTGAACTCATTGAGGAAGGGCGGCGTGATGGCTCAATTCGGACGGAGTATGCAAGGGAGCTTTCGGAACTGCTGCCGCTTGTCAATTTCTGGATGATGCCTTACGTATTTCCGGCGAGTGAGGAGGAGATTCAGCATAAGTGCAGGTTTATTGCGGAGGTTCTTTCAGCGATGGGGCTTCCGATTGTGGAGGATGAAATGTACGGAAGAGCGGGGCGGATACTGGGGAGAAGAGGAGGGCATCCAATGGGAGAAATGCATCCCATGGGAGAAATGCATCCCATGGGAGAAGAGCAACCCATAAAAGAAGGGGGTAACAAATGAAACAGAAGCTGTTTACAAAAAATTTCACACTCCTTGTACTGGGGCAGTTAAGCTCCCTGTTCGGCAATTACATCCTGCGTCTGGCGCTGTCCATGTATGTGTTGGAAGTGACCGGTTCGGCGGCCGTATTTGCAGGGATTTTATCTGTTGCGGCGGTTCCCGCCATCCTGTTATCGCCCCTGGGCGGCATCCTTGCTGACCGGATGGACAGGCGGAATATCATGGTGGCGCTGGACACTTTGACAGGAGTATCTGTATTGTGTGCGGCAGTGCTTTTATCCCGGGAAAATGCCATTGCGGTAATCGGTGTGCTACTTGTGATACTCTCTGTCCTTGGTGCGTTTGAGACGCCCACGGTGCAGGCCTGCATCCCCCAGATGCTTTCCGGCGAGCTTATCGTTAAGGGAAATGCGGCTGTAAACCAGGTGGCTTCCCTCTCTTACCTGATAGCGCCTTTGCTTGGCGGCGTGTTGTATGCGGCCTTTGGGCTGAAGCCTGTAATGTATGCAAGCGTCGCATGTTTTTTCATTACGGCGCTGTTTGAATGTTTCATCAGACTGGGACAGCCGACTGGGGTTTTCCGGGGAAATATTCTGTCCATGGTAAAGGAGGATTTCATCAGCAGTCTCCGGTTTATTACAAGGGAACAGACAGATATCCTGAAGATGCTGCTTCTGGCAGCGCTTTCCCGTTTCTTTGTGATGGGGGTTGCTTTGGTGGGGCTGCCTTTCATTGTGCGGACGATTCTGGGACTGGATGCGAAATACTACGGCGGGGCGGAAAGCGCTCTGGCTGTGGCCACCATCCTGGGAAGTATTGCCGCAGGGCTTCTCACTGGGAAGCTTAAAACCGGCAGGTTATCTTATGTGCTTGCGGCGATTGGAGCCTGTATCCTCCCTGCCGGGGCCGTTTTTCTCTTCCCCTCCGGCACGGCTGTGAGGTATGCCGTGAATGTGGCCGCTTTCTGCGGCGCGCAGGCGGCAGTCAGTATTTTCTCCATTTTCGCGGTGTCCATGATTCAGCAGAACACGCCCGGCCATCTGATCGGAAAGGTGATGGCTTATACTTCCGCGATTACCATGTGCGCACAGCCGGCGGGGCAGATGGTATACGGTTTCTGGTTTGACGGGTGCCGTGAGGAGGTCTATCTGGTACTGATTCCCACAGGCATTCTGGTGTGCCTGGTTGGACTGCTTTCAGCGGGATTTTTTAGAAAAATGGAGAAAAAGCCGGCTGAGGAGACTCAATTACCGCTTGTTTGACGCAGAACAATCTGCCGTGGTAAACTGAATTCATCATAAGGAATTGTCTTTCGACAGTTCCTAAGGAATTGTCTTTCGACAGCTCCTAAGGAAGCCCGCTTCCTGAACCAAGTGAAATTGAAAGCGTCCGGACAGTGCGGAAACGGAGGAAAGTGATGAATATTGGAGAAGTCATAAAGCGCAGGCGGCAAAAGAGAAATATGACACAGGCGGAATTGGGGGAACTGCTGAACGTTACGCCTCAGGCTGTATCCAGATGGGAGATGGGTATCTCCTATCCGGATATCGTCATTGTTCCTGAAATATCGAAAGCCCTGGCAGTGAGTGCGGATGAACTTCTGGGCATAAGCCGTCCATCGGAAATTGATTATGGGAGGGAAGCGGAACAGATGACGGACAGGGATGGAGGGGCATGGCCGGAACCGGAAGCCGGAAAGTATGCAGATCCGATTTTGACACAGAGCCAGGTTGACAGTATTTTTGATTATATGCCCTGCTCCGCAACAGGAAAGGGCAGGAGAGTCCTGATTACGGATGACGCGGAATTTCTGAGAACAGTAGTGCAAGGGATTCTGTCCTCAAAAGGACATACTGTCCTGCAGGCGAAGAATGGTCAGGAGTGCCTGGAAATCCTGCGGAGGGAAGCGGTAGATGTGTGCCTGTTGGACATTGTGATGCCGGTCATGGACGGAGTGGAGACATTACGGCGGATCAGGGAGGAGAAACCGGAATTAAGAGTGATCATGCTCTCGGCCATGGCCCGGGAGAGCATTGTGAGGCAGGCTTTACAGTCGGGAGCGGATGCATTTGCTGCATGGACAAGCTATATCATAAATGCATGGACATTTGTTTTCAGTGTACGGAAAACCCGGAATTTCTTAACAATGTACAGTCTGCGACGAAGGGGGGAGGGAAAAACAATTTTGAAGGAATCAGCGGTATGTTACATAAATGGTTCGAAACTCCTGGAATGGTAATTGCTTTATGCGGCTATATAACCATAATATCAAGATTAAATGTACTTATTTCAGCATATCTCATATGTGCTGTCGGCATTCATTATGCGTTCTTGCTGGCAGGTAAAAGGTATGAACATAGCAAGCGGGATGAACTGGCCGGAAATGAACGCCGTTCCAAGTATTTATATGATATTATGTATGATTTTTCTTATGGAAAGGAGATTCGTCTGTATGCATTGTCGGAATGGCTGGGCAGTCAGTTCATGCTATACCGAGACAAAATCCGTACAATCAAAAAATCCATAAAAAATTATGAAATGCTTGTCGCCTGGATAGATATTCTCCTTTCTTTTATCCGGGAGGGCATCGTTTATGCTTATCTGGTATTTATGGTACTGGAAGGCGACATGACAATTGCAGATTTTACAATGTATGTGGCAACAATCGCGGGATTCCGGGGCGCATTTGAAAGAACGATACGACAGCTTGCGGATATGCACGGATTGAGTATGCAGATCAGTGACTATCAGTCTTTTATGCTGTGGCCGGATGAGATGGCAGAAGCGGAGAAGCCGGTTCCTGTTCCTGACGGGCCGTATGGAAATGTCTCCGCCAATTCCTATGAATTTGAATTCAGGAATGTTTCCTGGAAATATCCAGGCAGTAACCATTATGTATTCCGCAATCTGAATCTGACTATTTCCAAAGGACAGAAACTGGCAATTGTGGGAAATAATGGAGCCGGGAAAAGCACATTTATAAAATTACTTCTCCGACTATATGATGTAACAGAAGGAGAGATTTTATGTAACGGGATCAATATCAGACAATTTGAACGGAGACAATATTATGATATTTTTTCGGCAGTATTTCAGGAAATCCTCCCGTTGGGGTTCTCCGTGGCAGATAATATCGGTGTGAGCGACGGATTACAGATTGACAGACAGCGTGTAAATTCATGTATTCAAAGAGCCGGTCTATCGGATAAAATAAATGGTTTGAAATACGGCGCGGATACCTGTGTCCTTAAGATAATCGACGATGAGGGAATTGAATTTTCCGGAGGAGAAAAACAAAAGCTTATGATTGCCAGAGCTCTATATAAAAATGGTGCTGTTATGGTACTGGACGAACCCGCCGCACTTGATCCGTTGGCGGAAAGGGAGATATATGAAAAGTTTAATGGCCTTACGGAAAATAAAACTACAATATATGTATCACACAGGCTTGCTTCTACGCGTTTCTGCGACGCAATCGCTCTGTTCGAAAACGGCGGCCTTGTGGAATACGGGACCCATGAGGAATTAATGGAATTGGATAAAAAAATGCGGAAATGTTTCATATTCAGGCGGCATATTACAGGCAGGAAGGTGAGCGGATGTGAAAAAGAGGATGGCATTAAAAGAAAACAAGAGTTTATCGGCAATATGGCATTTTCTCAAGCTGGCTGACCGCCTGCATTCCGGATATATACCTCTGGCCATAATGTCCGCGGCGGCCGGTTCCATTACTCCATTTTTAAGCATCATAACTACAAGATATCTTATAAATGAGCTGACGGGCGCAAAAAGAATGGAACAGCTGATTTTATATATCAGCATTCTGGTGGTTGGGAATGCCGTTATGGGGGCTGTAAACAGCATAATATGGAAAAAACTGCAGATATCAGGAGAAAAGCTTGCGGATGGCTTTGAACTGCATGTAGGAAACCATATTATACATATGGATTTTGAAAAACTTGAAGATGCAAAGATATTAGATAAGAAGGAAAAAGCTTTATATAATATACGGCTTCATGATGCCCTGCTTGGAGGCCCCAAAACCATGGTTGACATCGTACAACTGATTTTTACCTTAATTGGTGTGATTGGGATCATCGTAATATTAAGCCCCGCGCTTGTAGCGGCGCTTTTGTTGCTGACTCTGGTAAACGCATTCTTATATAAACAGATTCAGGCGGTAAAGTTAAGGTTTTATCAGGATATTGCCGTATATAATCGCCAATTTATGTATTTTCAGGGACTGACTCAGGATTTCAAAAATGCAAAAGACGTGCGGATTTATAAAATGTCCGAGTATATCTTAAGCCGCATTCATCAGTATTATCATTCTGTAAATAAAATATTTCATAAAATGTTTCTGCAACAAAGGCGTCATGATGGATTTTTGGCGATTAACATCCAGGCTCAGACTCTGGCGGCCTATGCTTTTGCCGCATGGAGCGTACTTCATGGAGCACTCAGGATTGGCGATTTCGCCATGTACCTATCAGCGGCTAACCAGTTTTCCAGTACGGCAATGCAGTTGATGACGAAACTTGTGGATTTGCAGATGCTTGGCAATGTACTGCAGGATTATATTGCTTTCGAACAATTGCCAAACGTCGGTTCCGGAGGAGGAAAAACATCTGCAGATGTGCATTCCGCAGAAATTGAATTCAGGAATGTATGGTTTCGATATCCGAATACGGAAGCTTATGCGCTGAAGGATATTTCGCTTACCATAAAGAATGGGGAGAAATTATCCATTGTTGGCAGGAACGGATCGGGCAAGACAACATTTATCAAACTGTTATGCAGGCTTTATCAGCCGGAAAAAGGGTGTATCCTGTTTAATGGTGTGGATATTAATGAATTTGAAGAAACGGAATACAGTAAATTATTATCTGTTATATTCCAGGATTATAAAATATTTTCCTTCAGCGTCAGAGAGAACCTGGCTTATAATGAAATTGCTGACGAAAACAGGATCAGAGCCTCATTAGAACAGGCAGGCATCCTGAGAAAAATAGAGGAATTGCCCCTGGACATTGACACTCCGCTGTATAAAAATTTTGACAGAAATGGGGTGGAGCTTTCCGGAGGTGAAATGCAGAAAATAGCAATTGCCCGTACATTGTATAAAAATGCGCCATTGGTGGTATTGGACGAACCCACCGCAAGTCTGGATCCCTATTCCGAATATGAGGTGTATTCAAGATTAAATAGAATGACGGACCGCAAAAACACGATATATATTTCCCACCGCCTGTCCAGCTGTCGTTTCTGTGATGTAATCGCGGTATTTGACAATGGTGAGCTGGTTGAATATGGAGACCATGAACAGCTTGTTGGCAACGGTAAATTATATGCTGAAATGTGGCAGGCCCAGGCCCGGTATTATCAATAGCTACGTATGGAAATATTCTGAAGAAGGGTGAGAATTTTGCTGACATTGTGTCGTCTATGTCCGCTTTTTGTGCGGAGCAAAGCTGAAGCCCGTAAAGACGGTGTATAAAAGATACGGCAGTCCTTAAGAGGGAAAGCCGTATCTTTCCATTTGTTATACTCGTTAACGAAAATATCTGTGCCGACCTACCTGTATATCGAGTGAGTGCTTCTGTAATGCAGGGCAGAAAAGCGGCAGTTAAATGCGCTCATGAGTATAATAATACGAAGAGTAATTCACACTTTCGGCCGCTACTGCAGGATTTTCCGGATGGAATCCAGGGAGAGATGATAATTCTCCGCAAGGGCGGCGGCATCCGCCCCTTCCCGGTACTGCTGCCGTATCTCTTCGTTGCGCTTTTTATAATATTCCCGGGCGCCGGAGGTTTCGCCCCAGGATTTTCTGGACTGCCGGCGGGGAATATAGAGGGTCTCCCCGGAGACATATTGCTGTAGTTCCTTCAGCAGGCGGTCCGGCAGGATATCCTGGGCGTTTTTATACTTCATTTAAAAAATCCTCTGTTTCCGCATATTCGTGTATATGGCCGCCGCCCTCGGTGATAAGCCTGCGCATTTCCTGTTCCAGACAGTCCGCCCTCTCCGCCAGTGCCTGCAGGTTTTCCGCGTCAAAGGCGGACATCAGATCCATTTTCCGGAGGCCGAAGTCTCCGCAGACCTGGTTCAGCTCGCTCTGCAGGTAAATGCCCCACATATAGCTTTTGGCGGCGTCTTTTTCCGAAGTATAATGGCGCAGGCGCAGCCAGGTATAGGAGAGTTCGCCGTACCAATCGGCCAGATCCTGAAAATGATGTTCCGGACAGGGGACAGAGTCCTTTGTACTGTCTGTGCCCTGGGGAACATTTTGCAGCAGGAAGTCCTGCACCATACAGATGATCCGGTAGCATTTTTCCTTCTGCCGCTCCTCGTCCCTGTCCCGGATGATGTCCAGGTAAAGGTCTGTGAAGCCGTCCGGAACAAGGGGCATCCGGGCCAGTTCCTCCGGCTGCGCCGTCTGGGCATGCTTAAAATAGGTGTGATTGGTGAATGCCACCGCCCTGGCAAGGTAGTCCAGTACATAGCCTGCCCCCATTTTCACGTCTCCTTCCCGGGCGAAAAGCAGTTCGGAATAGAGGCTCTTAGCCTGTGCGTAGGCTTCCAGAGCCAGGGAGCGCATCAAAACCGGATGATTCAGGTTTTCGGCCAGGGTCCGGCGCAGTGCCAGGAAGCGTTCGCGGTCTTCTTCCGTGCGTGCATACAACAGTTCTGCGTCCGCCAGGCAGGTTATATTGTACTCCTTCAGTTCGGCGAATTGTTCCAGGCGTTCCCAGGAAACGCACCAGATATCGTAGCCCACGCCGCCGAGGATGAAGGTGCGGGCCAGTTCTTCTCCTTTTTTGGTACGGGGGACATAGTAGCTGATTTTCCGTCCGCCACCGTCAATGGACAGGGTGGTGTGGGAGACGGCAAGGGAAATGTCGTCTGCGTAGTTTTCTCTTATTGTCTTCAGTGCCCACTGGGTGACAAATTCATCATATTTCATAGATTGATTCTCCTTTTGCTTTTTATTGGTATGGCATTTACTCATTTTCCTTTTACCGTATTTTTGCGAGGGTTCCTTTCGTTTTCATTACAGCTGTATTTTTTTGATACCTTGCGCTTTTAGAGTGCTTTTGTGTTCCGTCATGACTTGTGTTTATTATAATATGGCTACAGTGCGGAAACAAGGGAGAGAATGCTTCCACATTATTCTTGCCGGGGGATGGGATGAGGGAAGTGGTTTAGGTTACTTTTCATGGGGTGGGGAAACCAAATGGTCGATTACGCTCAGACATTCGCAGAAATATTCCAAATGCCGGAAGCCCGCGAGCTCCCGGCGTGCGGCCTGCGGCTCATAGGATAATGAAGTTGCCTGGAAGTATTCCCTGTCATTCATGCTCCCTGTCCCTCCCTGCCTTTACTCCCCTTCTTCGCGGAATGCTTCCGCAAACAGGGCCAGCGCCTTGTCCTGCTCCTCGATCAGGAGCTCCTGGGCCTTGAGCTGTTCTTTGCACACATCCAGCTGTTCCTCCAGGATCCGGATGTATTGGTTCTGTTCCCGGATGAGCTTTGTTTCAGGATTCTCGTGCTTCATTCCATATCCCTCCATGGGTCTACTATAGCAGAAAATGGAGGAAAAAGCGAATGTGGATAACTTTGTGTTTTGGTAGATATTACCAGGCAGAATCTTAGACAAAGAACCGTCCAGATGGAACGGAAGCAGAAGATGCCAGGTGATTTCAGCCGGATTTGGCAAAGAGAAAAGCGGCTGTCCTGAGTAATCGGATGGATATCCACATTTCCTCAAAATCAGTCGCTTTGAAGTGGATAAATATTTTTTAATTTCAGCGTTTTGCACAAGTATCAATTATGCTCTCCCCACCCCGTGAAAAGTAACGTGAAATTAAACAGTCAGTAGAGTTTCTATCCGTAATGTTATACGCTAAGAGTTTAGGAAATACTGCGTTTTGGAAATCTACTGAAAGAATCCTCACGAATCATATTTACTTCATTCTATCAGCTTCGGTTAATTCACGAATCACTCGACAAGGATTCCCGGCCGCCAAACTATGTGGAGGAATACTTCTTGTAACAACACTTCCTGCACCAATTACGCTTCCTTCTCCAATAGTTACACCACCGCAGACAATAACATTAGCTGCTAACCAACAGTCGTTTCCTATGGTAATCGGTTTCGCATATTCCAGATTATAATAACTGCCATCTTCTCGTTGCCTTACATTTCGCTCTTCTGGTAAAAGCGGATGCATTGGAGTTGCTAAGGTAACATTTGGTCCAATCATCACGTTATCACCAATATGTACCGGGCATACATCCAGACAGGTGAAGTTAAAATTCGTTCCGCAAAACTTACCAAAGTATGTATTGCATCCATAATCAAAATAAACAGGCGCCTGAAGACCTGGCAAATTAGGCGTATTAGGAAGTAACTCCCGAAGAATAGCCATACGTTTTTCTGACTCATCTTCATCAATTTGGTTATATTGTCTGGCTAGTTTTCTTGCTTTTATAAGTAATTTTGTCAGTTCTGAATCAGATGGGTCATACAACATTCCGGCAAGCATTTTTTCTTTTTCGGTCATTTCGATAATTCCTCCATCAACTTATACTGCTTAACGATTTCACTTGCCGTGAAACCAGACTGCATAACGCTGACTGATTCAATCGCATGATTACATTAGGCAGCATTCAGCGTTATGCAGTATAACGATTTGTCAATGGCTCCATTATACCGCAATCACTTCCCAGAGGAAATAGATTTTACAAAAAATTCAGTTTGCTGTGATAAACATTATTCCTTTCAATCTGCCTTTGTTTTGTCTTTTGTAATGACAAGCTTCCCCTGCCGGCATTTCACGGTGATTTTTCCCCTGCGGAGAATCCGGCCTGTTCCAGCCAGCTCCCCTGTAAAATGCCAGCGTGTCCATGCTGATATGTTTCCCTTCTCTGCCCATGTTGGCAATCATATTTGTGGTCAGGCCAGCGGCAAGCAGCGACCAAAGGCATTGCGTCTGGCGGAGGAACGGCTGAAAGAAATGGGTGCGTGAAACCATAAGGGGCGCACCCACCGCAGAACCGTATCAGGGCGCATCAGGCAGCCGCCGTATAGCGCCGGGGAATCCGGCTTGCCGGAACAGAGCCTGGAGCTGTTCTGCGGACGCCGCGTCAAACCCCTCCGCCATGAGGAAAGTCCCGGTCGCCGTGACCGTGCCGTCCTCTCCGGTGGTGAAGACCACCGCGATGGGATTGCCGTCCTGGAATGTATACAGATAGAGGATGCCCTCTTCGATCTCGCTGCTGACGAAAGATTTTGCCGCCGTATATACGGAAGAAGCGGCAAGGGCGGCCGCTCCGCTCTGCGAGTTGATCAGGGTGACCAGGGAAGCGGCGCTTCGGTTATCAAGCAGTTTCTTCAGGGAATCCGAAAAGGAAGCGGTGACGGCATCGACTTCCGCGTAGGCAAACATGTCCCCCACTGTGGGAATCTCCATCTCGTAGACCGCCTGGGGAGCGGTGTAGTCCCCGGCGGCAAGCGTCTGGCGCATCTTTTCGATATCGGCCGCGTCGCTCAGCAGGCTTCCATAGCTGCTGTTGACCATCTCGTCCATGAGCGCGACTACGTCCAGGCCGCGTTCATACAGGGACTTCTCTCTGCCTCCAGAGCCTGCGCAGCCGCTGAGGGCAATCTGAAGCACCATTGTCAAAAGTATCATTGTCAGGAGTGTTCTTTTCGTCATATTCATTTTCGGTTCCTTTCCCTCTGATGCCTGAAAATTCTTGCCGGTCACATGGCACAGCAAGCCATGCCGTTTATCCGGTTCTTGGGCAAGATTTAATCGCTGCATATATTTTTTCCAGCCGTATAAATATACCTTGCCATTGCTTTCTCGAATTCCTCAAAGGATTCTTCAGCGCACATGGTCTGCATCATCAACATATCAAACCATTCCATGTGCTTCTCTTTTTCAAATTCCGCCTTATGAACCATGGCGGCTTCCCTTTTCGTCTTCAGCAGCTCATAAGTCTGTTTTGTAATATTTCGAACCTCATAGTTCATTTCATTCTTCTGCAGGGCTTTGGCCAGCTCCGTGGTATGCCCATCAGACGTTCGGGGAACCAGATCCCCCTCCTGATAGCCCACAAACAAGATGCCATCCGGCTTCAGCCATCTCCTGATCTGCGCCACAAAAGCGCACATATCTTCGGCAAAGTACATGGTATCCATAGATATGACCATATCAAAAGAATGCTCCGGATACTCGATTCCGCCGATTATCCCCTCCTGAAAATCTGCCCTCTCCGCAAAGGACGCCCTTGCGGCTGCGATTGCTGCCCGGGAGTAGTCAAAGCCATGGATAAATGCCCCTGTCTTTTCCTGCAAATATCCCAACATTTTTCCGTTCCCGCAGCCTATATCCAATATATGGACGTCCCCTTTTGCCGGAATATAGGGCAATATCATATCCACCTGCCCAATGTCGCTGAACCCGTCCTGTGAAAAATCCTGCCCGAACGCATCGCGGCAAAACCTCTGAAAGGCAGCGGATTTTTCAGCCATTTCATAAAACGCTTCGTATTCCTTATAGTAAAGCAGCCCTTCCTTTTCCATAACCCTCTCCCCCAGCCAAATCCTGCTCCAATCTCCATATCTCCGTATCATTATAATCCAATTTCCAGGAACGCACAATTCCATTCCGGAAGAAATTCCGTAAAACTTTATAAAAGATATTCCATTTCCTGGGAAGATGCGGGATAATGGAAGTGCCGGACAAGAAAGGACAGAACAGTGTGCCCGGAACAGCATGGCTCCGGCGGATTTCGGCCGTGTCGCGGATGACGGGGGCTGCGGGGGGCGTTTCCGGCAGGGCATACAAAATGAACAGACGGGAGGTTATCTATGGCAAACTATTTTGAGGACTTTGATTTCACGGATTTCTGGGAGGACAGCGGCTATGCGAAAGAGAAATATACCGAGGAGGCTCCCAGCGACGAACTGATCGCCAGCGTGGAGCAGGAGCTAGGCTACAAGCTGCCCGCTTCCTATATCTGGCTGATGAAGCGGCACAACGGCGGCATTCCGGTGAACACCTGTTTCCCCACGGAAGAGCCCACCAGTTGGGCGGAGGATCATGTGGCTATCACCGGCATCATGGGGATTGGCAGGAAAAAGACGTACTCCCTTTGCGGTGAGCTGGGCAGCCGGTTCATGATCGAGGAGTGGGAGTACCCTGACATCGGCGTGGCCATCTGCAACTGCCCCAGCGCGGGGCACGACATGATTTTCCTGGATTACCGGGAATGCGGGCCGGAAGGGGAGCCGAAGGTCGTCCATATAGACCAGGAATGTGACTATGAGATAACCCCTTTGGCGGACACGTTCGAGGATTTCATCCGTGGCCTGGTGAACGAGGAGGACTACGAGCCGGATCCGGAGGAGGAAAAGGCGGAGGAGCTGGAAAAGGTCAGGACTGGAGCCTTCTCTCCCCTGCTGGCGCGGCTTTGCGGGCAGAGCGGCGCCCCAGAGGCGGCGGAGGGGCTGATTCGGGCGCTGGCGGTTCGGATCGTGGAGGAAAAAGGATATTTTGCGCTCCACGCAGACGAGGACTCCTACCGGCTCTATGACATCCAGTTCTGGCTTTATACGAACGCCCATCCCGGTGTGGCGGAACAGGCGTATCTGAAAGAGTATCCCCTTATGCTTGCCTGTGACGGCGACTTCTCCACCGGCGGTTATGCCCCGGGCTTTGTGGAGGACTGGCTGAAAAGACGGAAGAAAGAGGGCGCCATCTTCCGGCGCGACGGCGGGCTGTGGATGTCGGAGACGGCTGGGAAAGCGGTAAGGGAACAGTTGGGCAGGGGGACGGTCTGAAAAGGCCTGAACTTCCCGGGAACGGCATCGGGGCGTTTTTGCCCCTGCCCTTCTGGGGACAGGAGAACGGGAAACAGTATTACGCTTGATAACTTCCGGAATGCCGTTGAAAAGTGTAAGGAGGTGACTGTCTTGAGCGAAGCACGGGGTACTATCGAAATTCATCTGAAAGAATTGCTTCAGGAATCAGGACTAAGCAAAAATAAGTTCTGCCAGAGAGCGGAACTGCAGCGGTCACAACTTGACAGTTATCTCAACAATACGATTACCTGCTTAGACATTGAGGTGCTGGCAAGAATATGTGACACCCTGGATTGCTCGACTTCAGACTTGCTCGAATATAAACCCTGCTAAAAGGAACAATGCCTTATAGAGCGTGTTGAACTGCTGGACTGATGCGAGTCTCAACACGCATCCCCATGGCACAGGACGCTCATTGCAAAACCTCATGCGGGAAAACAGGGAATGTCATCCGGCGATGGTTCCTGCAGGTAGCCCTTCACACAGTCGAATAGTTTCGTTGCGCTGTCAAAGCTTTTTCTTTTCTTGTAATATGCCATAAGGCTGTGTATAATAAAGGCAGGGAAGGGCTGTAAAGACAGCAAGGGCACAGGTCTTTCCGTCGGAGAAGGTGACGGAAAGCAGGTAAACATGAAAAAAGAAAGAAAGCAGAAACGGAACAGGCGAAGAGCATGGAAGCGGCGGCTCTTGCAAAGCAACCGGAGGCAAAATGGGAAGACTTAAGCATATCCAATGATTTCCTGTTCGGAAAGGTCATGCAGGACGCAGAGCTTTGTAAAGAGCTGTTGCAGCGAATCCTGCCGGAGCTGGATATTGACCATGTGGAGTATCCGGAACTCCAAAAGACGATTAAGGAGGACTTTGAAGCAAAGGGTGTCCGTCTGGATGCGTATGTAAATGATGGGAAAAGCACTGTCTATGATATAGAGATGCAGGCTGTCACATCCAAATATCTGCCGAGAAGGACCAGATACTACCAAAGCATGATAGATTTGCAGTTGGTCGATAAGGGCCAGGACTACGATACGTTGAACGATAGTTACATCATCTTCATCTGTCTGTCAGACTTGTTTGGAAAGGGCCGCTATAGGTATTCCTTTGAAAATATCTGCAAGGAAGACACGGAGGTCATGTTAAATGATGGGGCAAAAAAATTTTCCTAAATGCAGATGGCAAAAAGGGGGATATAAGCGAGGAGCTGAAAGCGTTCTTAGACTATGTGGCAGGCAGACCGTCGGAAGATGCATTTGTAAAGAAGCTGGAAAGTGCTGTGGAGAAGGCAAAGAAGAATCGGAAATGGAGGCGGGAATATATGACATTGCTGATGCGCGACAGGGAGAACCAGAAGATTGGGAAAGAAATAGGCAAGATTTTTGGAGCAATTTCAATGGGAAAAGATTTGGGCCTTTCAGAGGAAGAAATTATAATGAGACTACGGGCGAAGTTCGACTTAACAGAAGAACAGGCAAGAACGTATTTAAAAGAAGCAGAATGATTTTCACTTATGATTCATAGGCAGGACATTTCAGTGTTCTGCCTTAATTGATGCTACAGTAGGGTTCCCCGGTGAAGAGAAAGGCTTGGAAACGGAATGCTTATAAGAGAATATCAATCGTCAGATTGTAAGGAATTGGCGGAGCTCTTCTATGATACGGTTCACAGGGTGAATGCCAGAGACTATACAAAGGAGCAGCTGGATGTCTGGGCAACAGGGCAGGTAGACCTGGAGAAATGGAACCAGACCCTGAAAGAGCACTACAGCGTCGTCGTGGTTGAAGATAATACTGTCGTCGGCTTTGGGGATATAGACAGGACAGGCTATCTGGACCGTTTATATGTCCACGCGGACTATCAGGGAAGAGGTGTCGCCACTGAAATCTGTAACCGACTGGAACAGGCGGCTCAGGGGGATATCCTTACCCATGCCTCCATTACCGCAAGGCCGTTTTTTGAAAAAAGAGGGTATAAAGTCGTAAAGGAACAAC
>CAJTSY010000075.1:14245-20013 GCA_910578995.1 uncultured Acetatifactor sp. | reverse complement strand
GGGATACGGAAAATAAGACGAAAAGGAGAAAATGTATGTCAGGACATTCAAAATTTGCCAATATTAAGCATAAAAAGGAAAAGAACGATGCCGCCAAGGGCAAGATTTTTACAATCATCGGAAGGGAAATTGCCGTGGCCGTGAAAGAGGGCGGGCCGGATCCCAACAACAACTTTAAGCTTGCCACCGTGGTGGCCAAGGCCAAGGCCAACAATATGCCTAATGATACCATCGAAAGAGGCATCAAGAAGGCGGCGGGGGACGTGGGCAATGTAAACTACGAGTACGTAACCTATGAGGGATACGGTCCCAGCGGGATTGCCATCATTGTGGACGCCCTGACGGACAACAAGAACCGGACGGCGGCCAACATAAGGAGCGCCTTCACCAAGGGGCAGGGAAATATCGGCACGCCGGGCTGCGTGTCCTTCATGTTCGACAGGAAGGGCCAGATTATCATTGACCGGGAGGAGTGCGACCTGGAGGCCGATGATCTGATGATGACGGCCCTGGATGCCGGGGCAGAGGATTTCAATGAGGAGGAGGACAGCTACGAGGTCCTTACGGATCCCGACAGTTTTGAGGAGGTCCGCAGGGCCCTGGAAGAGGCCGGCATTCCCATGATGAGCGCGGAAGTCACCATGATTCCCCAGAATTATGTGGAACTGACTGACGAGAATGCCATTAAAAACCTCCAGAAGACCCTGGATCTGTTGGACGATGACGATGACGTCCAGGCGGTTTACCACAACTGGGATGAAGCGTAACCGGATCGCGGAAAGGAAATAGATATGGACAGACTGGCAATTGTTGTTCCCTGTTATAACGAAGAAGAGGTCTTGAAGCTTGCTTCCCAGGCTTTGCGGGAAGTGTTGGAGGATCTGGTGCAGAAAGGGAAAATAGCCCAGGACAGTTTTATCCTGTTTGTCAACGACGGCAGTAAAGACCGCACCTGGGAACTGATCGAGGAGGAACACAGGGCCTGGCCCCGGCGTGTGGCAGGGGTGAAGCTGGCGGGAAACGTGGGACATCAGTTTGCCCTGACTGCCGGCCTGATCACGGCCAGGGACATGAGCGATGTGACCATATCCATTGACGCGGATCTGCAGGATGATGTGAATGTCATTGAAGAGATGATAGACAAATTCCATGCCGGCAATGATATCGTGTACGGCGTCAGGCGGGAGCGCAAGACGGATACCTTCTTCAAGCGCACCACGGCCCAGGCATTTTACAGGCTGATGAGCCTGATGGGCGTGAAGACCATATACAACCATGCGGATTTCAGGCTGATGTCCAGGCGGGCTGTGGAAGAATTTTCAAAATACGGGGAGACACATCTGTTCCTGCGGGGGATGATGCCCCTGATCGGTTATCAGACGGACAGTGTCTACTATGATAGGAAAGAACGTGCGGCAGGGGAATCAAAGTATCCCCTGAAGAAAATGTTGGCCCTGGCCTTCAACGGGATTTCTTCCTTCAGCGTGAAGCCCATCAGCATGATTCTGGGATTAGGGCTTTTGATTATCCTGTTTTCCCTGCTTGCGTTGGTATATGCCCTGTTTTCCTATTTCACGGGCCATGTGGTTCCCGGGTGGACGTCCCTGATTCTTTCCATCTGGTTCCTGGGCGGACTTCAGCTGTTTGCCATCGGCATGGTGGGACAGTATATCGGAAAGATCTACATCGAGGTCAAGCACAGGCCGCGCTATAATATCGAAAAGGTGGTCCGCAGCGTGCAGCAGTTGACAAAGGACGGGGACTGACGAACCGGAGAGGCTGAAGATGAGCTGGAATAAGAATGTAGTTGGTTATCTGACATGGTTTCTGTATACGTTGGCCACAGGAGCGCTGCTCACCGGGGCGGCGGGAACGCTCTGTACTGCGGCAGGACTTCCGGCTGCAGCAGGGTATCTGGCCGGGGCGGCGTATGCGGCCGTGGCAGGCGCCTTGGTATACGGAATCCGCAGACTCAGCTCCGGCCCTGCAGCCTGGAAGGAAAAGAGAGGCGGGTTGTTTCTGGCTCTGGAAGCGTTTCTGGTTCTGGCGCTGTTGGCGGCGGGGGTGTTCTTAAGGGCGCGGCAGGCCGGGGATGCGCAGCCTTCTTCCGTATATTATGACATGGCGGAAGTGGTGGCAGGGGGAAGGCTGCCCTGGAAGGTGCATGGTGCCTCCCATTTTTATATCAGAATGCTTCACCTTGTGTTTACCCTGGCGGGAAATCAGTACATGGCGGGGATATGGCTTCAGATTGTGCTCCAGACGGGGGCGTTTCTGGGGCTGTTTTTTGTGCTGAGGAGCCTGTATGGCAGGGCGGCGGCACTGACTGTTTTCGGATTTGGCATGTGCGGGCCTTATATGAGGGAAAGCTGCATGGTTCTGTCCCCGGAGATCCTGTATTTTTGTATATTCACGGCCGCACTGGCGTTGGCGGTCCGGACCCGGAAGGGGAAGCTGAATCCGGTGGCTTTTCTGTTCGCGGGCATTCTGGCTGCTTTCTGTATATATCTGGATGTGGCGGGCGTGCTGATTCTGATTCTGGTGTGTTGGACCGTTTTCTGCATAAGGGATGCGGATCCGGGCCGCAGGAAGAAGTTGGCTGCCCTGGGGCTGTGCCTGACAGGAGCCTTGTTGGGGCTGTTGGCATGCGTTTCCATAGATGTCCTGGCGAGCGGGAAGTCCTTCCAGGGAGTCATAACGGCATGGCTTTGGCTGTACCGGCCGGGGGATTTCCATATTCCTTTTGCAGTGGGCGGGGGAAACAGCCTTCCGGAGAGTTTTGCCCTGACAGGCATGATGACCTTTGGAATCTACAGCTTCTGGTGCGACAGGCAGGCGGAGAGGATTTCGGTCTGGCTTGCCGCTGCCTGCGCCGTGGTCCTGGCTGTATGTGGCGGCGTACCTATTGAGGATATGCCGGGATTCTATTATCTGTATCTGCTGTGTACCATTCTTGCGGGTCTGGGCGTGGGAGCCATGTTTACGGGAAGGAAGGCGGAGTGTGTACAGGAGGCGGCACAGGATGACAGTTTCGCAGAGGATGGTCTGGAGATAACGGATCTTGAGGAAGGGAGGGCGTCCGGCACCGGGGAAAATACTTCCGGAGGAAAGCAGATAAAATACATTGAAAATCCTCTTCCTCTTCCCAGGAAGCATGTAAAGCGGGAGTTGGATTACCCGCTGAGGACGCTTCCGGAGAATGACGATTTTGACCATCCCGTTTCCCGGGAGGATGATTTTGATATCTGATCCATATTTTTTACATAAAGAACCTTAAAGAGGGAATAATGATCAGGGAGTGCAGAAACAGGGCGCTTCCTGTTTTTTTGATATGCAGGTCCGCGGGGCGGAAATATGCCGCTGGCGCGGCACACGGGACGCGCGGCGGGGAAGGGTATTTCCCTGAGCGACTTAAGGTTAAGCGGAAGGAGAGAGATATGGCTGAGCGGAATAAGGATGGAAATGCGGAGAAGACAGTGGAAAAGGAAGAACACCAGGACAAAAGAATCGAGGAGACCGGACAGGTGACGCTGGATGAGAACAGCAGTCTTGAAAACATTCATCTGATATCTATCATAGGGGAAATAGAAGGGCACGAGAATCTGTCTAATAATTCCAAGACTACAAAGTATGAGCATATTCTGCCTAGTCTGGCCGCCATTGAGGACAGCAGGGACATACAGGGGGTTCTGGTACTTCTGAACACCATGGGAGGGGATGTGGAGGCCGGACTGGCGATCGCGGAGATGATAGCGTCCCTGAGCAAGCCTACGGTGTCCCTGGTGCTTGGGGGAAGCCATTCCATTGGCGTTCCCATCGCCGTCAGCACTGACTATTCCTATATAGTGCCCACGGGGACAATGGTGATCCATCCGGTCCGTATGAGCGGGATGGTCATAGGCGTAGCCCAGACTTTTGATTATTTCAAGCAGATTCAGGACAGGATAACGGGATTTGTGTGCAGCCACTGCAGCATTGACAAGAACACCCTGGAGGAACTGATGACGGAGACCGGTGTGCTGACAAAGGATGTGGGAACCATCCTGGTGGGTGAGGAGGCAGTGAAGAGAGGGATCATAGACGAGGTGGGAGGCATTGACAAGGCCATTTCGAAACTGCACGCCATGATCCAGGAAAAGGAAGAAGGCGGGGAGGGATGACGCAAAATATTAGGTGACAATTCCGGGCAAAGATGATATAATTGTAAAATCGCCGGGAAAGAAATATAAATTTGCGATAAGTGAGGTTGATCCGGATGACTGCTTCCAGTGGAAGAAAAACATCATCTTCAAACAGAAAAACGACCAAAAGTACCGGAAGGAAAACATCTGCCCGCAGGAAGAAGGAAGAGGAGGCACGGGCGGCACAGAACAGGGCGCTGTATCATGAGATCGGGCTGATCGTGTTGTTTGCCGCCATGGTATTTTTGTTCTGCTGTAATTTTGGTATTGTGGGTCCCGTGGGGGATGCCGTCAGCGGCGTCCTTTTCGGGCTTTTTGGGCTGTCTGCCTATGTGCTGCCCGTGCTGCTTTTTCTGGCGGCCGCATTCTGGTGTGCCAATGAGGGAAATCCCAGTGCGGTGAGGAAGCTGGCGGCGGGGGCCGTCCTGTTTGTGATGTTCGGAATTGTGTGCGACCTGGTCGCAAAGGGGTCTGCGGGAATGGAGGAATACAGTGCCGCCCTGCTGTATGAAAACTGCCGGGAGACGAAATATGGGGGCGGCATCATAGGGGGAAGCATCAGCTACTTTCTCCAGGGATACCTGGAGACCATCGGGACGGTTCTGGTGGTGCTGTTGGGCACTGTGGTAAGCCTGATCCTGCTGACGGAGAAATCCCTGCTTGGAAGCGTGAAGCGGGGGGGAAGCCGGATGCGGGAGATCCGGAGGGAAGATGCCGCAAGGCGCAGGGAGATGGCCCAGGCACGCCGCGCGGAGCAGGAAGAGTCTGCCGGAAGACGCAGGAGAAGGGCGGAGGAAGATTTCGAAGAGGAGGAACCGGAGGAGATCCCTGTTCGGGAAAGCCGCAGAAAAGGGAGGAATCGCGGTCCAGGGGAAGAGGAAAGCGGCAGCCGGCGCCGGAACCAGGAAGAGCAGCGGGCCAGAAAGGCCCAGGAGCGCAGGTTGCGGGCAGAGGAGAAGGAAAACGAAAGGATCCTGCATCCGGACAGAAAGAAAGCCAGTATTACCCTGGACGAGCGGTTTTTTAAATCTGAGGGATCCCGGCGCCACCGGGACGACATGCATGAGATTACCCTCTCTCCGGAGGAACTGGGAATAGGGCAGCCGGCCGGGGATGAGGTGCCTGAAGGGGCAGAAAGCTCCGTAAGCGGGATTCCTGCAGCCCATGGCACGGAACGGAGAAAACAGGAAGGCTGGGAGGAATACAGGGCACCGGAGACTGTCCAGCCTGTTATACGGATACATAAGGCAGGGGCTGAAGGGGATGCCGTACCGGCTGAGGGCGGTGAAGCAGTTTATGCCGCTGTGGCGGATCCCGGGCTGGAACAGGAAGCTTTCGCGGGACCGGAGGGAGTACCTGTAGATGCGGGAGAGCCCGTTCCCGGGGAGAGCAGCCAGGTGTCTCCGGAGGATTTTTACAGGATGGAAGGCGGCCGTGTGCAGCCTGAGAGTCTGCTGCGTCCCGGGGAGATGTATGGGTCAGGCGGCAGTTCTCAGCTGTCAGAGGAGACAGAGGCGGCAGTGGACAGTCCCCTGCGTCCAAAGGACACAGTGCGTCCGGAGGGTTTTTATGGGACAGAAGGTGGCC
>CAJTSY010000075.1:0-14145 GCA_910578995.1 uncultured Acetatifactor sp. | reverse complement strand
CCGGGAGCGTTTCACGGGATGCAGGGCGGTTCAGCGCAGCCGGGTAGTCCTGCGCATTCGGAGACGTTTCACGGGACGGAAGGCGGCCGCGTGCAGCCGGAGGAAACTCCGCAGGCCCGTCCCCTGCCGCGGGCGGAAGTACGTGGAACGGGAAACACCCCGGTACGCCAGGAGAGTCCGGTGCCTAAGAAATATATGTTCCCGCCCATATCCCTTCTGCAGAAGGGGGTGGCGGTTACCGGAGAGTCCGAGCGGGAGCTGCGGGATACCGCGATGCACCTGCAGCAGACCCTGGGCACTTTCGGCGTAAAGGTAACCATTACGGACATCAGCCAGGGCCCCAGTGTGACCCGGTATGAACTGCAGCCGGAACAGGGGGTAAAAGTCTCTAAAATTGTGGGTCTTTCGGATGACATTAAACTGAACCTGGCGGCCATGGACATCCGGATTGAAGCACCCATTCCGGGAAAAGCGGCCATCGGGATTGAGGTGCCGAATAAGGAAACCATGCCGGTGGCGCTGCGGGATCTGTTTGAAACCAGGGAATTCCGGGAATTTCCCTCCAACATTACCTTTGCGGTGGGCAAGGACATCGCGGGGAAGGTGGTGGTGTCCGACATTGCCAAAATGCCCCACATGCTCATTGCCGGCGCCACCGGTTCCGGAAAATCGGTGTGCATCAACACACTGATCATGAGTATTTTGTACAAGGCACATCCTGACGATGTGAAGCTGATCATGGTGGACCCCAAGGTGGTGGAGCTGAGCATTTATAACGGGATCCCCCATCTGCTGGTTCCTGTGGTGACAGATCCGAAAAAGGCTTCGGCAGCGCTCCACTGGGGAGTGTCCGAGATGGATGACCGGTACCGCAAGTTTGCGGAGTACAATGTGCGGGACCTGAAGGGATATAATAAGAAGGTGGAGGCCCAGCGTGAAAAGGGAGACAGCAACGCACCGAAAAAGCTGCCCCAGATAGTGATCATTGTGGACGAGCTTGCGGATCTGATGATGGTGTGTCCGGGGGAAGTGGAGGAGTCCATCTGCCGCCTGGCGCAGCTGGCACGTGCCTGCGGCATTCATCTGATCATTGCAACCCAGCGGCCCAGTGTGGATGTCATCACGGGACTGATCAAGGCAAACATGCCAAGCCGTGTGGCTTTTTCAGTGTCCAGCGGCGTGGATTCCAGGACGATTCTGGACATGGTGGGAGCGGAGAAGCTGCTTGGGAAGGGCGATATGCTCTTTTATCCCCAGGGATATCCTAAGCCTGCCCGTGTGCAGGGCGCTTTCGTGTCAGACCAGGAGGTTTCGGATGTGGTTGATTTCCTGAAGAATCAGACCCTGGGAAACGTATATGCGGAGGAGATCGAGGCGGAGATCGCAAATATGGGGAGCAGCCAGGGAGGCGGCAGGGCTTCCGGCGGCAGCGATGTGGATGAACTGTTTGAGAGGGCAGGAAGGCTGATCATAGACAAAGACAAGGCATCCATCGGCATGCTGCAGCGGGCGCTTCAGATCGGCTTCAACAGGGCGGCAAGGATTATGGACCAGTTGTGCCAGTATGGCGTGGTAGGGGAAGAGGAAGGGACGAAGCCCAGGAAAATCCTGATGAGTCCCGAACAGTTTGAGCAGCTTCTTGAAGAGGTGGCATGAGCAGTGTTCCGGTTCCGTCAGTAAGAAGGGATACAGGGAACCACAGTGGAAAAGGAGGAATCCATGAAGACAGATTTAGAGATCGCACAGGAAGCCGTAATGGAGCCCATTGCCAGGGTGGCGGAAGGAATCGGTGTTCCGGAGGAGGCGCTGGAGCTTTACGGAAGGTACAAGGCAAAAATTTCCGATGAATATCTGGATCGTCTCAAAGAACAGCCGGATGGAAAGCTGATTCTGGTGACGGCCATCAACCCCACCCCGGCGGGAGAGGGCAAGACCACCACCAGCGTGGGACTGGGGCAGGCCTTCGGCAGGCTTGGAAAAAAGGCAGTGGTCGCCCTGCGGGAGCCTTCCCTGGGGCCGTGCTTTGGCATCAAGGGGGGAGCCGCGGGGGGAGGATATGCCCAGGTGGTTCCCATGGAGGAACTGAATCTCCATTTTACGGGGGATTTCCATGCGGTTACGTCTGCAAACAATCTGCTGGCCGCCTTACTGGACAATCACATCCAGCAGGGAAATGAGTTTCAGATCGACAGCAGGCAGATCGTGTGGAAGCGGTGCCTGGATATGAACGACAGGGCGCTGCGGAATATCGTGGTAGGGCTTGGCAGCAAGGCGGACGGCTTTGTGAGGGAGGATCACTTTGTCATAACGGTGGCCAGTGAAATTATGGCGGTTCTCTGTCTGGCAGAAGATATGGATGATCTTAAGAAGCGTCTTTCCAGGATGATTGTGGCCTACAATTATGACGGAGCGCCGGTGACGGCGGGAGACCTTCAGGCAGTGGGATCCATGGCTGCCCTTCTGAAGGATGCATTGAAACCCAATCTGATCCAGACACTGGAGCATACGCCGGTTCTGGTGCACGGAGGCCCCTTTGCGAACATAGCCCATGGATGTAATTCCGTCAGGGCCACACGGACCGCCCTGAAACTGGCGGATTACTGCATCACGGAAGCGGGATTCGGGGCTGATCTGGGGGCGGAGAAGTTTTTTGACATCAAGTGCAGGGTATCAGGACTGAAACCGGATGCGGTGGTACTGGTTGCAACAATCCGCGCCCTGAAGTATAATGGAGGCGTGTCCAGGACTGACCTTGGCATTGAGAATCTGCAAGCCCTGGAAAAGGGGATTGTAAATCTGGAAAAACATATTGAGAATGTACAGAAATACGGCGTTCCCGTGGTGGTTACACTGAATTCCTTTGTAAGCGATACGGAGGAGGAGGTTCTCTTTGTGAAGCGATTCTGTGAGAGCAGGCAGTGCGAGTTTGCCCTTTCCCGGGTATGGGAGAAAGGCGGCGAGGGGGGCGTGGAACTGGCCGGGAAGGTGCTTCAGACCCTGGAGACAAAGAGGAGTGATTTCCGGGTATTGTATGAGGACAGCCTGCCGCTTGAGGATAAGATCCGTACTGTGGCGGGGGAGATATACGGTGCGGGCAGGGTTACATTTTCCGCAGCGGCGAAAAAGCAGCTGAAAAAACTTACGGAACTTGGATTCGGGTCGCTGCCGGTGTGTATGGCAAAAAACCAGTATTCCCTGTCCGATGATCCCAAACGCCTGGGAAGACCCCGGGATTTTGAACTTACGGTGAGGGAAGTATATGTGTCTGCAGGAGCCGGATTTGTGGTGGCCCTGACAGGGGATGTGGTGACGATGCCTGGACTGTCCAGGAAGCCCTCGGCATATGGGATCGATGTGAACGAGAAAGGTGTAATTACCGGTTTATTTTAAGGTTGAGGGAATACGGAAATGAAATGTCCTAATTGTGGATATGAAATGCCCGAAGGAGTTCTGTACTGTGAACATTGCGGTGAGGACATTCACATAGTGCCCGATTTCGAGCCTGAGCTTGAGCTGAACATGGAACAGACCATGGAACAGACCATCAGCAACGTACTGGAGGAGCTTCATGAAAGTACGGCGGGACGGGAGGAAGTGCCGGAGCCGGAAGAGTACCTGGAGGAATGGCCGGAGCCGGAAGAGTATCAGGAGGAATGGCCCGTACATAAGAAAAGGATATGGCCCAAAGTGTTACTGGTATTCCTGGTTCTGTGCGGAGCCGCAGCCGGTGCCGCCGCATGGTATATAAAGGGATATTATTCTGAGGAGTACCAGATTGGCAGGGCGGAACAGTATATTATGCAGGGGAGATATGACGAAGCCATTACCTGCTACAACCGGGCGCTGGAACTTGACGGGGATAATATAGAACTGGTTTTCAGTCTGGCAGATGTGTATTTACTGAAAAACAACAAAGTGGAGTATGAATACCTTCTGAGGGAGATTGTGAGAAGCGGCAATGCCACGTCAGAGCAGCTCAACGGAGCCTATGCAAAACTGATCGCCATATACAGGGACAGGGGGGATTATCAGACTATCAATGATATCCTGCTGGCAAGTGAAAATGCTGAACTGGTTTCCACTTATCAGGCATATATCGCAAGGGAGCCGGAGTTCAGCATCAATGAGGGATACTATAGCAGTATCCAGCCGCTGAAACTGACGGCGGCCGGTTCCGGTAAAATCTACTATACCCTGGACGGAAGCACGCCCACGGAGGAGAGCAGCCAGTATACGGCCCCTATTATAATGGAGAACGGTGATTATGTTGTGAAAGCCTACTTTGTAAACGAAAGGGGGATTCCCAGTGAAGTAGTCACCAAGGAGTACCATATCGAGAATAAGGAAATCCTTGCTCCGGAGGTTAACGCCATCAGCGGTGATTACAGTTTTCCCATGTATATAGAGATCACGGGTGATACGGAGGACGTGTATTACACCACGGACGGTACGGATCCCACCTATGCTTCCACCGCCTATACCGGGCCAATTCCCATGCCTCTTGGGAAATCCCGCTTTAAGTTTGCCAGGATAGTGGACGGGGTGACGGGAACGATCGCGGAGAGATCCTACCGGCTTGTGATGAACACAGATTTTACTCCCCAGGAAGCGGTGGATACCGTCATTGCCTATTCGCTTTCCACAGGAAAGATCAACGATGAGGCAGGACATTTTGATGCCACGGGGGATACCTACCAGTATACATATCTCTATGTGACCAATATCCAGAAAGTGGATGATTTCTATGTAATTGTAGAGAACTACAGGACTGAGGACGGCAATGTGACCAGAACAGGAAACAATTTTGCGGTAAATGCCTACACGGGAGAGCTGTTTAAGCTTGAACGGGACGAACGGGGGCGTCTCAGCCTGAATGATCTGTATGAAAATGAGGACTCTCCGGAAGGGGAGTAGAGAGGTGGATTATGTACAGGATTGTAAAGAAAGAAGAGCTGACCACAAATATTTATCTCATGGATGTGGAGGCGGAAAGGGTGGCCAGGACCTGCCAGCCGGGACAATTTGTCATTGTGCGCACGGATGCGGAAGGAGAGAGGATCCCGCTCACCATCTGTGACTATGACAGGGAGAAGGGAACCGTGACCATCGTGTTCCAGTGTGTGGGTGCAGCCACCACAATGATGGCCGGGCTGAAGGAGGGGGATGCCTTCCAGGATTTCGTAGGACCACTGGGATGTCCTTCCGAACTGGTGAAGGAGACACCGGAAGAACTGCGTAAAAAAAGGATTCTCTTCGTGGCGGGAGGCGTGGGCGCAGCCCCGGTGTACCCCCAGGTGAAATGGCTTCATGAGAGAGGCGTGGCTGCGGACGTAATCGTGGGAAGCAAGACCAAAGATCTGCTGATCCTGGAAAAGGAGATGGAGGCGGTGGCCGGAAATCTCTATATTACCACTGACGACGGTTCCTATGGCAGAAGCGGCATGGTGACCCAGACTATCAAGGATTTGGTGGCAGAGGGCAAGCAGTATGATGTGTGCATTGCCATCGGGCCGATGATCATGATGAAATTTGTATGCCTGCTGACGAAGGAGCTGAATCTTCCCACGGTGGTCAGCCTGAATCCCATCATGGTGGACGGTACGGGTATGTGCGGCGCCTGCCGTGTGACTGTGGATGGCAAGGTGAAGTTCGCCTGTGTGGACGGACCGGAATTCGATGGCCATGCTGTGAATTTCGATGAGGCTATGAGACGCCAGACCCTCTACAGAACCGAGGAGGGCAGAGCCATGCTGCGTCTGCAGGAGGGCGATACCCATCACGGCGGCTGCGGGAACTGTGGCTGAAACTATTCAGCAACTGTATGGATAATAGGAGTATGGCAGCATGAAAAACAGATGCAGAGCATAAAAGTATGGAGGAATGATCATAAATGGACGTATTGACGAAAATCCCCGTGAGGGAGCAGGACGCGAAGGAGCGTGCCGCGAATTTTGAGGAAGTATGTTTGGGATATAATCAGGAAGAGGCCCAGGCTGAGGCTGCCAGGTGCATCAACTGCAAGAACGCCCAGTGCGTCAAAGGATGTCCTGTAGCTATCGATATCCCCGGCTTTATTGAGAAAGTTAAGGAGGGGAACATAGGGGAGGCCTACCAGGCCATCAGCAAGGCTAGCGCTCTTCCGGCTGTCTGTGGACGTGTATGTCCCCAGGAGACCCAGTGCGAGGGGAAATGTATCCGCGGCATCAAGGGAGATCCTATTTCCATCGGCAAGCTGGAGCGTTTTGTGGCTGACTGGGCCAGGGAGAACGGGATTAAGCCTGATGTAAATGCTGAGAAGAAGGGTAAAAAGGTCGCGGTCATCGGTTCCGGCCCTGCAGGCCTGACTTGCGCGGGAGATCTGGCCAAGATGGGCTATGAAGTGACTATTTTCGAGGCCCTTCATGAGCCGGGCGGAGTGCTGGTGTACGGCATTCCTGAGTTTCGTCTGCCGAAAAAAGCCGTGGTGGCGGAGGAGATCGAAAACGTGAAGGCCCTGGGCGTGAAGATCGAGACCAATGTGGTGGTGGGCAAGTCCGTCACCATTGACCAGCTGATCCAGGAGGAAGGATTTGAGGCGGTGTTTATCGGTTCCGGCGCCGGACTGCCCAAGTTTATGGGCATCCCCGGGGAGAATTCCAACGGCGTGTTCTCGGCCAACGAATACCTGACCAGGAGCAACCTGATGAAGGCCTTTGACGGGAATTCCAATACCCCTATCATGCACAGCAAGAAGGTTGCAGTGGTGGGCGGCGGAAACGTGGCCATGGATGCGGCCAGGACGGCCCTGCGCCTGGGGGCTGAGGTACATATCGTATACCGCCGCAGCGAGGAGGAGCTTCCCGCCAGGGTGGAAGAGGTGCACCATGCCAAAGAGGAGGGAATCATCTTTGACCTGCTCACCAATCCCACTGAGATCCTTGCGGATGAAAAGGGCTGGGTGACAGGCATGAAATGTATCAGGATGGAGCTCGGGGAGCCGGACGCATCCGGACGCAGACGCCCCGTGGAGATTCCGGGTTCGGAATTTACCATGGAACTGGATACCGTGATCATGTCCCTGGGTACTTCGCCGAATCCCCTGATCTCCTCCACCACGGAAGGTCTGGAGACCAATAAGTGGAAATGCATCGTGGCCGATGAATCCAACGGACAGACCAGTAAGGAAGGGGTTTATGCGGGCGGCGACGCCGTGACAGGGGCTGCCACCGTGATCCTGGCCATGGGTGCCGGGAAGGCGGCAGCGAAAGGAATAGACGAGTATTTGAGCGGCAGGTAAGGCCGGAACCCCTGCCTGCCGTGAGGCGGATCCTCGTTCCGAGGGTTTGGGAAGGCGGCCAGAGGGATAGCCGAATGCTTAAGCGGCAGGATATGCCTGTTAAACGAGAGGGGATATCCTGCCATGTTGGAAGACAGGAGATATTTTATGGTAAAACATATTGTGCTGTGGAATTTTGTGGAAGGACTCTCAGGGGAAGGGAAAATGGAGGCAGGGGAAAAAATGAAATCCCTGTTGGAGCCAATTAAGGATCTGGTACCCGGCGCGGTGGAAATTCAGGTAATCCAGAACAGGCTGTCATCCAGTAATTGTGACATCGCCTTGATTTCCACGTTTGAATCACTGGATGCCCTGATGACTTACCAGAACCATCCGGCTCATGTGGAGGCGGGAAACTACGTGCGGAGTGTCACCTGCAGCAGAACCTGTATGGATTATGAATTTGTATCTAAGTAGTGTCATGTGCTTTGTTCTAAGCTGATTCAGAAGAAAGTAGGTAGACAGATATGCCTTGGTGTCCAAAATGTAAAAGCGAGTATAGGGAAGGTTTTTCCATTTGTGCTGACTGTGGCAGCGAACTGGTGGATGATGAGCAGTTTGCCGGATTGGAAAAAGAAGAGCAGGAAAGGTTTGATGAGGAGCGGCGGGATGCCTGCAGGTCTGCTGCTTATGAGACCGGGATTCCGGAGGGGGAACTTTCAGAAGAGGGAAATCCTGCAGCGGACGCTTCAGAGCCCAGGCCGGAAAAAAAGCGGGCTGTTGTCGCTGCCCCTTATCGGGATAACGCCGAGAGAGCCAGTGAAAACCGATCCTCCGCATGGGTTTTAATGGCCGTGGGAGGCCTGGGAATCTGCGTCTTAATCCTTGGTATCACCGGTGTGATACCATTGCACTTCAGCAACGCCTATCTGTTCTATGGTGTGATGGCCGCCGTATTTATTTTATTTGTGGTGGCCGGCATCGTATCCATGAAAAACGCCCTTATATTTGAAAAACGTGCGGAGTCTGAAAATTCCGTCAGGACTGCGCTTTTGGACTGGTGCAGGCAGAATCTCCGGGCAGAGGATCTGGACCGGCAGATCGGGAGGGAACTGTCATTACCTGTGGGAGAGGACGGTTCCGCGGAAGATGGCTCACAGGAGATTCTTTACTTCAGGCGTTTTGAGGCCATCAAGGCAAGGCTGAACCACCAGTTCCTGAACCTGGACCAGGGCTTCCTGGAAAAGCTCATTGACGATACTGTCTATGAGATGGTTTACGGGGAAGATGACGGGGAAGCGGGCTGAAACATTTTTGCTTCCGAATAGATACCGTATCCCTTAAATGATGATCCGGATAACCATGGCCTGGATGTCACGCTTTCCGGTGCAAAATTTTACGATTCTCCGGAAAACGCCGGCCTGGACCGGGCACAGATGGAAGCGCAGACCGAGAATTATGATGTAACCGGAAATCCGGAGTGGTGCACCATGGATGAGGGCAGACTTCCGGTCTGTGACTTGACGATGAAAAATATTAACGAGGATTCGCAGTATGGCCTGCATATCGGCGAGCTGATGATAGCCTGTGCGGATCCGGATACCCGGAAGGAGACCATGGTATCCTGCGCTCCGGCATACTTGTCGGCATCGTCCTCCATTGTGGGCGCTTCGGACTACAATCATTATCAGCTGCCGGTAGGGGAAAGCGAGGAAATCAAAGTGGCCTGGCTGATACAGGAGCACTACGAGCCCGAAAATCTGTATCTGGGCGTGAGCTATGATGCCAGGGAACCGGAAGAGAGGCAGTATTTCCGGTTGGCCGGAGAGTGAGGAGCCAATTTGAAAATCACCATTGCATGTGTGGGCAGGATAAAGGAAAAGTTTTACAGAGACGCCGTAGCAGAATATGAAAAACGGCTGAGCAGATACTGCAGGCTGGAATTCATCGAAGTGGCGGACGAGAAAACGCCTGACGGGGCGGGGGAGGCCCTGGAGGAGCAGATAAAGGAAAAAGAGGCAGGGCGCCTTCTGGAGAAAATCCGGGAGGACGCCTTTGTCTGTACTCTGGAAATTGAAGGAAAGCGCCTGACTTCGGAAGGGTTCGCAAAATGGGTGCAGGGACTGACAGTAAGGGGCACCAGCCATATTGTGTTTGTCATCGGGGGATCCCTGGGCCTGCATGAGTCCGTGCGCCGCCGGGCGGATATGGCGCTGAGCTTTTCGGACATGACTTTTCCCCATCAGCTGATGCGGGTGATACTGGTGGAGCAGGTTTACCGGGCTTTCCGGATCATGCAGGGGGCGCCGTATCATAAATAAGAAAGAAATATTACAGGATACGGGGAAACATATGAGCGTTAAGATTTAACCAGGAAATGGAAGGGGAGCATTTTACTTTGCACATTGTATATGGGATAAATTCTGCCAGGATGCGTCAGATTAAGACCGGATGTGAGGCAGGTACACTGGATGTCTATAAAAATTTCAGATGTAATTAGGTGACAGATGTCATGGAGTATGAGGCTTTTGTTTTGCAACTGCTGAAAAGATTCGGCAGGGAATATTCCATGTTCCATTACGTGGATGGTACTGGGACCATGGCGGTTCTGAGCCGGAGAGAAGATATTCCGCATAGGCTAAAATGGAATGTGAAAAATGTCATCGAGTATCTCTGTGGCTGATTGCGTGACACCCCCGAAAAAATGAGTATGTTATGGAGCGCCGTATCATGATTAAAAATATCGTCTTTGACATGGGAAATGTACTCACAATCTATAATGCCAGAGAGTACATTTATGAATATGTCAGTAATGAAGAGGATTTCAGGTGGATAAAAAATCATCTCTGCGCATCGGTGGAGTGGCTTCAGATGGACAGGGGAACGATTACAGATGAGGATGCGATTGCTTCCATATGCAGAAGGATGCCGGAACATCTGCACAGGACAGTGAGGCGGTTCATAGAGGAATACCGCATGGTACAGCCGCCCAATCCTCCTATGGAAAAGCTGGTGGAGGAGCTGGCAGAAAAGGGGTATGGCTTATATCTGCTGTCCAACACTTCGCACCGTTTCCGGACTTTCAGTAAAAATATCAAGTCGATTTCCTATATGAAGGGTATCTGGATTTCCTGCGAACATGGACTGCTGAAGCCGGAGCCGGAGGCATTTTTTGATTTTTTCAGGACCTTTTCACTTAATCCCGGGGAGTGCTTTTTTGTTGACGATGCGCCGGCAAATGTTGAGGCGGCCGGAAACGTGGGGATGAGTGGATGCGTGTACTACGGAGATATAAGAGAACTCAGATATTTTATGCGGGAAATCGGTATCAGGGTTGACAGAAGGGCGGAGAGTGACAATATATGGATGGAAAGCTGAGAAACATGACCTCTGTATACATAACAAAAGGGGATAAAATGCTTCTGCGGGAAGCATGTGGCCTTTATCGGGCTGCCTCAATACTAATGAGCAGGGGAGCTCATTTTGACTGTGCGGTTTCTGTAGGCAAGATTCATTACTTGCATAGGGGAGGATAAGGCATATGAGAGCGAAACTGATCAGCTATCTGCTGAACCACGCCAACCCTTCTATTCAATATCGTGTCAAAACGGAGGTTTTGAACCAGGAAGTATCTGTCGGGGAGAAGGACCGGCTGCAGGCAGAAATTCTGAAAGAGCCGGTGATACAGTCTATCATAGCCTGCCAAAAGGAGAATGGGTGGCTTGGCAACGGTTTTCACGGGCCGAACAAAAATGCGGGACCGTTTGAAAATCAGGAAGTGGGAACAAAATATCTGGGTGAAAAACTGGTATATAGAGACACGCCGGTCTTGAAAAGGGCCATGGAAGCATTTGTGACAACCAGGCTGACAGACCTCTGTTACCGTACGAAAGGCAAATACATTGACGAATTCCGATATGCGGCCAACGGCCAGAATGTGATCCGCTGTGCCTGTATTGCCCGTGCCGGTTATGAGGACATGATAGACATAAAGCCGCAGATACAGCTGGCCCTGGATTCGTTTCATCGTGTACTGGAAGTGGACTCCGCTCTGGACATAACCAGGGTGAGAAAGAGCGGCGGCAGGGAAAAGCGTGCATTCAACGATTATGAGAAATGGCCCTGCTATTACCACCTGGACATTCTCGCTCATACGGATTCCTGGAAAACAGAACAGAATAGGAAAATGCTTGCGGAAGCTTTTCAAAAACTGATGAGAACAGACCGTCCCGAAAAACAGGTGGGCGGTGATTCCTGGGTGGGGTATGTGCTTGGGACAATCGGCTGTTTAAAAGAGGGGTATCAGCTTGGGTATGAGGAAAACGGAATTCACTATACTTACTTTGACAGGGTGGAGTGGCTATGCCGGTGCGGGCTTGCGCCGTATCTGGAGCAGCTGCAGCGTGAAGTGGAAATTCTGCGGAATGCAGTCACCGAAGAAGGAATCTGCATGGCGCCGCCAGTAGAGAATCAGCTCAAAGGATTCAGTACATATGGCGGCCAGCAGTTGGAAACGGACTGGAAAACTTCCGCACGAAGATTCTGTGACATCACTTTCAGGGCTTTGCTGATCATGCATTATGCAGAGAGACGATTTTGACGGTCTGGCACCGGTTGTCTGATTACAGGTTATTTTCCGGCGCTCGACAAGAAATATTGTCATATGGAAAAAGAATTTCAGGGAAAAGATCGTGCCGATCAAAAAGACGGCGGATGTGCGCAGACAAAGAACGAGGAGGACAGGATGCAGGATAAGGGAAAGAACATATTTTTGTGGATATTAATCGGGATAGGAACCGCTTCTTTGATAAGCTGCGGAAGGAGTTCCGGATCTGATTCTGAGAACGTGGACGTGTATGAGATGGAAAGTGCGGGAAGCGGCGCTGCTGCGGCAGGCAGGGAATCAGGCATCGCGGAAACAGGTGCAGCTGAGAGCGGCATGGCGGAAGGCGCTGCAGAAATGAGCATGGCCGAGAATGGTGTCGCTGAGAGCGGAGCGGCGGAAGGCGCAGCAGGAAAGAGTATGGCTGAGGATGACGTGTCTGGGAGCGGCACGGTGGAAAGCGATGCAGCAAAGGATGGCAGGACAGATACGGGAAGGCGCAGTACCGGGAACGGCACAGGAGAAACAGGAATGTCTGCCGCATCTCCAGAGGGGCTTCAGGGCGGGACGGAAGCGAAGCCGGGGCAGGAGGAGTCCGGAAGCGGAACAGAAGACGACACCGCCCCCGGAGAGAGTCCACTGCTTCCAGAGACTGCCGGGGAGATTGCCGGTTTCGTGCCGGAGGGATGGGAGCTCATGGACAGCGTGGAACTGGATTTCAATGAGGACGGCGTGACAGATTATATAGGCGTGTTGGAAGCGGCTCTGGTGGATGCGGAGGACGCCTGGTATTCGGGGAAACCGAGGATTTTGTTTGCCGCAGCCGGTGAGGGGACAGGAGGGTACAGACTGGATTTTCAGGATATTAATCTGATACGGACGAGAGCGGAGGGCGGCGTCTTCGGGGATCCCTATATGCCGCTGACTGCAAAGGGGACATCTTTCACCACACATGCATATGGCGGCAGCGCATGGAGATGGTCAGAGGACTATACATACACCTGGCAGGAGGGCGTATGGCGGCTTACGGCATCGGAGACCACCTACGGATACGGCGGCTATACCACATCCTACGGCAGGAACGACTGGATGAGCGGCACAGGCATCAGAAAAGAGAGAAGCTCTGAATTCAGCGATATGGAGAAAATCCTGGACAGCGGGGACGACTGGGACAGTGCGCCCTATGACCTGGAATATGAGCTGCCATTGGACGGGCCGGTGACACTGGAGCAGGCCGGCAAGCGGTGGTGGCTTGCCAAGGACCGTGTGACAGACTGGGAAGTGGAATCCGTCACATGCGCGGCAGGAGCGGAAATTTCGGAAGAGAAAGTAACGCGCCCGGATGAGGCATACCTGGAGTATTGTGACGAGGACTGTGTCCTGTATTCCTTTTCGGACAGGGACAGCGGCCAGTATTACCTGGCCATGTACCGCTTTGAGGACAGGACGTTAACCGTGGCGGCCCGGGAAAAAGGGGCAATCGGCTTCCCGGAGATTTACAAAGGGAGAATCTATTACACTGCTGCAATAGTGGAAAATGTCAGGTACAAAACCTGGCAGGATGGCGGGGAAAGGACTGCGGAGGAAGAGGATACAGTGGGCGTCAGGCTGAACAGGACAGCCATAGACGGAACCGGGAAAGAAACGGTTTTTGAATATCGCTATCCGGAAGATGAGCAGGAAATCAGGGAAAACGGGATTCCATATCTGGCGCTGAACTATGAGATTGGAGGCGAGCAGATTGTGGCGGAGGTGTATATCGGAGACGAACCCCATCCGTTTTATCGAATGAATATTGACGGAAGCGGGTTGGAAAGAATAGGGCAGGTGCCAAAGGAATGATAAGCATGGATGCAAGAAAGCAATACTTGGAAAATCCATGCCGCGCGGCATCTGTCCCATATTGGAAAGCGGCCTGTATTTCCGTATCGGATAACATTCGGATTTTACATGACAGCGAGTTCAATACAGAGTTGCTGAGGCGATACGTTGATGAACCATATTTTCGATTGCAGCATCGTATGATGGAATTAAAACCTATGTCATTGCCGGAAGGTTATTCTCTTTATGAAGCCACTGTATCTGATTTTGTGGAGCATATCAACAGTTGTTATGAGGACATTGGTATTACGGTGTCTGAATTGCAGAGTTACCTGGCCAGGGAACAGTACAGTCCGGAACTGTGGTTGGCTGTCAGAGACGATTGTAACGGGAAAATTGCGGCAACCGGTATTGCCGAACTGGACCTGGAGATTGGCGAGGGTATACTGGAATGGATACAGGTATC
>CAJTSY010000074.1:9818-20143 GCA_910578995.1 uncultured Acetatifactor sp. | reverse complement strand
AACGAGAAGGCAGTGGGCAGGGCCATGAAAAAGTCCGGTGTCCCCAGGGAGGAGATCTTCCTGGAGACGAAGATATGGCCGTCTTTCTATGAGCAGGAGGACGCCGTGGAAAAGACGCTGGAGAGGCTGGATACCGATTATATCGATCTGCTGCTGATCCACCAGCCCGCGGGCAATTATCTGGCAGGATACCGCCTCATGGAGAAGGCCTATAAGGCGGGCAAGGTGAAGGCCATCGGGCTCTCCAATTTCAACAAAGAGCAGATCCAGAAGATTCTGGATGTGTGCGAGGTAAAGCCTGCCATCCTGCAGACGGAGGTGCATCCTTATTTCCAGGAGAAGGAGCTGAAAGCTTTCCTGGAGAAAGAGGGCATGGTGATTCAGGCCTGGTACCCGCTGGGGCATGGGGACAGGACTTTGATTGAGGAGCCGGTATTCACACAGCTGGCCGCAAAATACAAAAAGTCCAATGCCCAGATCATCCTGCGCTGGCATATCCAGGCGGGGAATATCGTGATTCCCGGCTCCAAGAACCCGGACCATATCCGCGATAACTTTGCCCTGTTCGATTTTGCCCTGACGGACGAGGAGATGGCACAGGTGGCGGCTCTTGACAAGAATATGAGATATTACACCAGCACGCCCCAGATGCTGGAGGGGTATGTGAAAATGGTGCCGCCTGTGGATGAGCAGAAGTAAGTGTGCAAAGATTTTCTAAGCCCGCAAAGTACGCGGACTAAGAAAATCTAAATTGCACACAGAAGAATGCCCAAAGTGCGGGCATTCTTCCAGGGGGGAAACTTTAGGAGAGAGTATGAAAAAAAGGGCTTTACGGTTTTTGGTGATGGCCTTGTCGATGTTCGGCGCGGCCGGATGCGCCGCACCCGGCTATGCCGATACGGCTTCCCTGCCGGAGGGCTTTGAACCGAAGCTGAGCGTGGAGCAGACGGCGATGTGTTCCATCCGCATCACGGCAGGGGATACGGTCTTAAATGGAATATTATACGACAACCCAACTGCCCGGGAATTTTCCGAAATGCTCCCGCTTACGGTGGAGCTGTGGCATCCGGCGACGAATTTTGCCAGAGCCTTTGACCTGCCGGAGCAGATTGCACAGAAAGGAATGCCAGGGTATGAATACGAGCTGGGCTCCCTGGCCTATTGGGATGTGGGGCCGTCCATAGCCCTGATCTACAAGGCGAGCCGGGAGCAGACGGTGGTGCCTGTGGTGCCGGTGGGAAAGATTACATCGGACGTCTCCCTGTTCGAGGAATACGGGGAGAACATCACCATAGAGATTGCGGATGACGGAGGAGACGTCCCGGGTTCCGGCGGCGGGACAGGGGACGGCACAGAAATATAAAAATAGAAAGGCGGTACGGAATTATGGCAAAGAAGCAGACAGCAGGAAGGGACAGACTGGGGGAGCTGGCGCCCAAATTCGCAGAATTGAATGACGATGTCCTGTTTGGGGAGGTATGGTCAAGGGAAGAGCAGCTTTCGGCCAGGGACAGAAGTATGATCACCATCGCGGCGCTCTTTTCGGCCGGCTTATACCCGCAGCTAAAGTCCCATCTCGCGCTTGGGAAGGAGCATGGCATTACAAAAGAGGAGGCGGTGGAAATCGTGACACAGCTTGCATTCTACTGCGGCTGGCCGAAGGCGTGGAGCACGTTTCCCATGATCCAGGAGATATATGGCGAAGGGGACGGCCGGTAGAGGATAGGATACCGCTGTGGCAATAGCGGCTTTCAAGATACAGAAAGGCGGGCATGGTCCATGAAGGGGAGAATAAAATGGGTACTGCCGGTCTGCATCCTGGCTCTTTTTACCGGATGCGGGGCGGAAAATAAGGTGGAGGAGTCCGTGGAAAGGATGGAGAGAACGGAAACCGGTCCGGAGGAAACCCTGGATGATCAGACATCCGGGAAACAGGAGACAGAAGATCGGGCGTCTGGGCAACAGGAGACAGAAGAGGCATATTCGGCGGACACCAGCATATCGGAAGTGATGTCGGATCCGGCTTTCGGAGATTTCGGGCGGCTGATTTTTCCGGTGAACAGCGGATATTACAGCGGAACCACGCTGGGGGATTTAAGGCTGACCTGGTACAACAATATCGACCCGGACAAGACCGTGGAGATCGCCAATTATCTGAAAGACCATGCGGAAGCGGGAGATACCGTGTTCTTTGACATCTATTCGGAGGAAGAGAAAGCCGCGGATCCGGCAAAGGAAGATACCGGCCTGTTCTTCTTCCGGGGCAATCCCGGGGAAAAGTTTGCCGTCTGCAATGCCGGCGGCGGATTCGCCTATGTGGGGGCCATGCATGACAGCTTCCCCCACGCCCTGGAGTTGTCGAAGATGGGCTACAATGCCTTTGCCCTGATCTACCGCCCGGGCGCCCAGACAGCCTGTGAGGATCTGGCGCGGGCCATCAGCTATATCTTCGCCCATGCGGAAGAGCTGGAGGTGGACACGGACTGCTATTCCCTGTGGGGAGGCAGCGCGGGGGCCAGGATGGCGGCCTATCTGGGCACCTATGGCACGGCGGCCTTCGGCGGGGACGACATTCCCGGGGCAGGGGCGGTGATTATGCAGTATACCGGGCACAGCGAATACAGCGCGGGGGATCCGCCCACCTATGCCTGCGTGGGGACAAACGACGGGATCGCCAGCTGGCGCACCATGCAGGCGCGGCTTGAGGCCATGGAGGAGCTGGGAATCCCCACGGAGTTCCATGTCTATGAGGGGCTCCGCCATGGATTCGGCCTGGGGACAGGAACGGTGGCGGAGGGCTGGATCGACGATGCGGCGGCATTTTGGGAAGCACAGATGGAGTGAGGGATGGCATATCCATCACGCGAAAAGCGGAGGCGGGCAGATGCTGATCTGCGTCAGCGGGCGCGGGTGGTATCAGGAATGGGGCTGCGAACCCAGGGAGCTTCGGCCGGGTGACGTGGTGAACATCCCGGCAGGGGTAAAGCACTGGCATGGCGCGGCAAAGGATTCCTGGTTCCAGCATCTTGCCATGGAGGTGCCGGGAGAAGAGACAAGGACCGAATGGTGTGAAGCGGTAGACGGCGAAGCATACGGCCGGCTCGGATGAACAGGCATCTACATTGCCGGAACGTATGAAATCATTGCATATTCAGCATGGCGAATCGAGGCTTCTGACGAGGTCTCGATTTTTTGCCGGCTATTGGAACATCGCCCTTAATTTGTCCTGGTTTGACGCACCGCACACCAGATAGTAGGTGACATTGAATTCGGGATCCGCGATGGGCACTGCGATACGGTCCGATGCCGGAGGGGCGCCGGGAAATATCTCCCGGAAAGCGTCGGTGGCGAAGCTGGGCATGGTGGAGTTCTCAATCAGCTCCAAAAAGGTGTAGCGCTCCGTTTGGACAAGGAACCGGGAATCCGGCATTTTACTGACTACCAGGTCGTGCCAGAAACCGATGTCCTGGAACAGGAGCATATTTTCCCCGTTCATTTCGGAGACGCTGAGGGACTTGCGCCGGGCGAAACGGTGCCGTTTTGGAAGGAGGAAGGACAGATGCTCCTCGCCCCATTTCCTGCAGTACAGATCGCCGTCTTCCGGACAGAAGGGAAGCAGCACGAACTGATAGGTGCCATCCTTTATTCCATCGAGGAGCCGGGGGACGTCCTGCACCTCTGATGATATGGCCGGCATGGGGCAGAAGGCGGTGATGTGCCGTATGATCTCCGCAATATGGGCGGGCGTGCAGGAGCCCAGCCGGATGGTCCTGCCGGCACGGTCGAAATCACGGACATGCCGGAGCATGCTTTCTGTCTGCTTCAGCAGCATCACAGCGTCCTCTGCGGCCAGCAGGCCGGCTTCATTCAGGGAAATGCTGTTCCTGGTGCGGGAAAACAGGGGGACCTGGAATTCAGCTTCCAGCTTCTGCATGTTCCTGGTAAGCGCAGGCTGGGAAATATGCATCCTTTTCGCCGTTTCCCGCAGGGTCCCGGTCTGGTAGAAGGTGACGAACTGTTCCAGAATATTGTAATCCACCATGTTATTCCTTGCCTCTTTTCTGCAGAACTTTCGTATGTGTTGCGATAAGAAATTGCCGGAAGACAGTCCCTTATTCCCGCAGGCGAAGCCATGTCTGCGGAGCCTGCTCTGTGCCGTGTCTGCGGCGGGATGTCTGACATTATAACAGACGGAAATGGAAAAGTAAACATCCAGGTTCCGTTTTCAGGAATCTGGATTCCAGAATCGGAATTGTACAAATGAAAAAATCTGTTATACAATGGCGGTGGTTGAGAGGAGGAAACGGAGATGATCTTCTATTTTACGGGAACCGGGAACAGCCTGTACGCGGCAAAGGAACTGGATGAGGATACCAGAAGCATCCCCCAGGTGATCAGACAGGAAAGACTGGAATTCTCCGCAGACAGCATCGGCATCGTATGTCCGGTTTATGGACATGAGATGCCGGGCATGGTAAAAGAATTCATCCGCAGGGCCTCTTTTGGTACGGATTATCTGTTCGTGGTGCTCACCTATGGGGCACACCATGGCGGGGCGGCGGAGATTGCGGATTCCTTTTTCAAAAGCGTGGGGAAGGAGGCGGATTACATTACTTCCATCGCGATGGTGGACAATTTCCTTCCGGCTTTTGACATGAACGAACAGATGGCCATGGATAAGCATGTGGAGGAGCATCTGGACCGGATCAGGAATGACATCCGGGCGAAGAGGAGGGGCGTACAAAAGGCGGGGCTTGCGGAAAAGGCAGCCCACAAGATGTACACGAAAATGGTGAAGAATGCGCCGGAGACCATCTGGGCCGCCTTTCAGGTGACCGACGAATGCGTTGGCTGCGGAATCTGCACCAGAGTATGTCCGGCGGGCTGCATCCGTCTGGAGGACCAGCATGCCGTCCATGCCCGGGAGGGGTGCCAGGCCTGCTATGCCTGTGTCCATGCCTGCCCCAAAATGGCGGTGCAGTTCACGCTGCCCAGGCCGGAAAAAAATCCGGCCGCCAGATACCGCAATGAGCATGTGACGCTCTGTGAACTGGTAAAGGCCAATGACCAGACCGCAGCCGGCGGTTTCTCCGGCACATGAAACGAACAGATTGATGGGAGGTAAAGATTATGCACAAAAAAATGATTTCACTACTGCTCACCATTACACTGTCCAGCCTTCTGCTTGCAGGCTGCGGCAGTACAGGACAGCCGACAGGGGCTGCTGAGTCGGTACCGGATACCGCCGGGGCCGGGGCAGAACCGGAAGAGGGCGAAGCGGAGAATGTGGTGGTTGACCCGGCTCTTGAAAACGAGGTCAAGGTGACATCGGAGGAACCTTATGTGATGAGCGGCGACCAGACTTATTTTATCGAAGACAAGGAGCTGAACAATGGCTATAAAATGCCGGTGCTTGGACTCGGCACTTATGCGCTCACGGTGGAGGAGGCGGAAAACTCGGTCTATCATGCCCTGAAGGATGGATACCGTCTTATAGATACCGCAAGGGCCTATAACAATGAAGAGGGTGTGGGAAGAGGAATCCAGCGGGCCATTGAGGAAGGGCTGGTTACGAGAGAAGAAATATTTATAACTACAAAGGTGTGGGATACAGATTTTGGAAATGCGGGAAGCGCATTTGAAGATTCCCTGGCGCGTCTCGGCCTTGATTATGTAGATTTGGTCCTGCTGCATCATGTTCCGAGGCCGAATGATGAGGAAGCCTACCATGAGCTGGAGGAAAAGGTGGAAGAGGGGAAGATTCGCTCTCTCGGGCTTTCCAATATTTACCTTGATAACGATACCTTTGACCGTATGTATGAAGCGGCGGAAATCAAGCCCGTACTGGTCCAGAATGAAAACCATCCGTTCTTCCAGAATACCGAATTCCAGGAGTATATAGGCCAGTACGGACTCTTTATCGAATCCTGGTATCCCCTGGGAGGGCGCGGGTTCACACAGAATTATTTTAATGATGAGACTCTGCTGGGCATTGCCCAGGCCCACGACAAAACGGTAGCCCAGATTCTTCTGCGCTGGCATGTGCAGGCGGGATATATTACAATTCCGGGTTCCAGCAATCCGGACCATATCGCGGAAAACTATGACATCTTCAATTTCGAGCTTTCGGAGGAAGAGATGCAGACCATAAAGGAAATGGACACCGGACATGGCAACTTTAATCTCAGGCAGTAAAGGGATATTCGGCGTTCAGCATAAAAAATGTACAGGAGGAATATCAAATGAAGAGAAGACATATTACAGCTGTTTTGCTGGCAGGCATGATGACGGTTTCCTTGCTTGCAGGCTGCGGCAGCCAGCCGGACACGGCACAGGGGGACACACAGGAGAGTGGGCAGCAGTCGGAGAGCGCACCGCAGGGTACATCGGCGGGCGCAGGACAGGAAGAGGGTGCGGAGCCTGCGGAGGAAGGGGCATCCGATTCTGGCGCGATTCCCTCAGACGTGCTGATGATTGCAAGGCAGGGCATGTTTTCTTCCGGCGGCACGGTCACGGAACCGGTAGAGGGGGAGTACGACCCCACCACCAACTGGATGGATATCACCCGTGCGGGGAATACGGCCCATGTGGACCATGCCAATGTATTTTACCAGATTCCGGCAGACGACAACGGGAATCCCATCGTATACCTGCACGGCTACGGGCAGTCCCGCATGGGCTGGATGACGACCCCGGACGGACGGGAGGGCTGGTCCGATCTGTTCCTGAAGAAGGGCTATGCGGCATTTCTGGTAGATCAGCCCAGGCGCGGGGAGGCAGGCGCAACGACCTCGATGACGATGGACGGATTCCTTGACACATGGGCGGAGGACTCCAAGGAGTATAAGCCCGGCGACCAGGCGTGGTATACCCATTTCCGAATCGGGCGGGTAGCCCCGGAGCGGTATGAGGGCTCCCAGTTCCCGGAGGGGGATGTGGCGCAGGACCAGTTCTTCCGCCAGATGACGCCGAATACGGGCAACTTCGACCAGGCTCTGGATGCGGCCGCCCTGGGTGCGGTGATGGAGGATGTCCATGAGATGACAGGCAGCAAGGCGATTTTCGTGACCCATTCCCAGGGAGGCGCGGTGGGCTGGGACGTGCCGGTGGATAACATTTCCGCGATTATTGCCATTGAGCCGGGCGGAACGCCCCAGCCGGGTTCAGAACAGTACCAGAAGCTGCTGGAGGCAGACATCCCCATCACAATCTACTTCGGGGATTACATTGACAATGGCCCGGAAGACATCATGTCCACAGGGTTCTGGAGGGGAGTCCGTGACGGGGCGGTCCAGTTCGCGGAGAGCTATAATGCGGACGGCGGCGACTGCACGGTGGTCTACCTGCCGGATGAAGGGATTACCGGAAACAGCCATTTCATGTTCCAGGAGATGAACAATGATGTGATAGCGGACCATATTGCTGCATGGCTTGAGAGCAAGGGACTGAATTAAGGCTGAAAGAGGGTGGGAAATTGGAGGATATGAAAATAGTGAGAAGAGCGTTCCTGCCGGTTGCCTTGCTGGGGCTGCTGCTGACAGCCTGCGGCAGGGATATGGTTCAGCCGACGGATGGATCCGACAATGCGGAATATGAAAGCCGCACAGTGAATGACGGCGCGGCGAATGACAGTGACAGTACGGAGGAAAAGGAAATACCTGTCAACGATGGCGGCATTGTGGCAATCGGTGACGGACTGACCTTCCCGAGAGGGAATGCGGTACCCGGAGGGTTCACGGGAACCGCATATCTGGCTCCTATGATCAACGAAGACGAAGTATACCATTTTCCCCGGACCAACCATATCACATTTGAACCCGGGGCGAGAAGCGGCTGGCACAGCCATGGCGGCATGGTCATCCTTGTGACAGGCGGTGTGGGCTATTATCAGGAGGAGGGCGGGACGGCCCAGATTATCCGGAAAGGGGATGTGATTGAGTGCGCTCCCGGTGTCAGGCACTGGCATGGGGCTGCCCCTGACAGCTGGTTCTCCCAGATGGTGGTCTATGATTCCGGTTATTCCGGGTCAGGCTCCGGTGAAGAACCGGTTACAGATACATACTATGCGGATCTGGAGGCGGAAGAGTATGCAGGGCGCAATGTAACCCCGGACAATGGATTTATGTTCCAGCGTGCGGGGCAGGCTGTGGACATGCAGACATTCAGCGGCCCGGTGTACCTTTCTGACATCATCGGTGAAAATGTGGCCGGCGCACCGGGCATGCATTATGTCGTGTTTGAACCGGGCGTCATCAATAACTGGCATATCCACGAGGGCGGCCAGATTCTGATCGCAACGGATGGAATCGGATACCACCAGATTGAGGGAGGGTCCGTGGAGGTTTTGTATCCGGGCGATGTGGCGTTTTGCCCGCCTGGGGTCAGGCACTGGCACGGAGGCAGCGCAGAAACGGAATTCGCCCATATCGCCATCAACACGAACCCGGGAGCAGGCGGAGTGGAATGGCTCGGGCGCATCTCAGAGGAGGAATACAACGCGCTGCCCACAGGGAAATAAAACGGGGCGAAGCTGAAAATCAGACGCAAGGGAGGAATTTGTCATGGACAGAAACCGTTTCAGAGTATCTTTCCTGACGGCCGTCATGGTGCTTTCTGCGCTGTCGGGATGCGGGGACCGGTCTGCAGAACGGGAGAAAGAGGATATCCCGGGCAGCGCGGAACAGAGCAATGTACAGGGGACTATAAATGGGGATGTACGGGAGGATCAGGAACCGGATATGGACATAAGAGAAGAGACAAATGTACCAAATGAAACGAAGGAATCGGAAGAACCGGATAAAATAAGGAGCGCTTACGAAGTCAGGGAGGGTGTCTCCGGCTTCACGCTGCAGTACGATGATCTGCCGGAGGTATATCAGGTGACCTCATCTTTCTCATACGAGGCAATGAACCGCCGCCCGCCGCTGCCGGAGGGGGACAGCACGGTCCTGCGCGCTGTGCCGGATCCGGCGCAGACACAGGTTTTCTATCTCTGGGAGGAGGGCGATGCGCCGGCGCGGACCAGCTTTACTTCGGATATGACGGGATATTATGATTCCTATGATTTCCGGCCCTATGTGACGGCGCTGACCATACCGGAAGGGGTTGAGGCAAAGGGGGCCGTGGTGCTGCTGGCCGGAGGCGCTTTCCAGTTCCGGGGAGATTATACGGACACGCTGCCCACTGCGGTCCAGCTGCGGGAGTACGGCTATCGATGCTTTATCGTGGATTACCGCCTGCGGCCTTATTCCCAGGAGGAGGGAGCGCTGGACGTAGCCCGGGCCGTGCGCTTCATCCGTAAGAATGCGGATATTTACGGAATCGACCCGGAGAATATCGCTGTCATGGGGTATTCCGCGGGAGGCATCCAGGCAGGGGAATTTTTCATCAGCGCGGACGGGGAGGTGGACGGCTCTTATCTTGACCCGGGTTATACGCCTGACGAGCTGGACCGGATTCCGGCGGACGCATCGGCCTGCGGCATGATATACTCATTCTACGGAAGGCTCAGCGTGGCCTCCCTGGACGTGGAGCACCTGAAATCCGCAGGGCTGCCGCCCACTTTTTACTGCTATGGCACGGAAGACCCTTTCTACCGCCAGTTTGAGGCCCAGGTGGGGCTGATGGAGGAGGTTGGGGTGGCCGCGGATACCATCGTCCTGGAGCAATGGCCCCATGGGTTCGGCGGAGACGGAGGCTGGGTAGCGGATTATGCCGCCTGGCTGGAGGAAGTGTTTGCGGCTGGAAAGGCGCTGTGAAACCCACCGGCGGAACTTTCACAACAGCGGACGAGAGCTGGTGGCGTTCAGCAAGGGGATTGGATTTCCGGCTACGCCCTATGAACTGACGGACTTAAGAAAAATCGAGAGAACCTTTTACAACATCAGCATGCAGTATATCCCGCTTTTAAAGGAGATTCCTTATGAAATCATCCGGTTTACGGCGGATGAGCTGCAAATGATTCAGGATGAGCTTCCCTGCGAGACATACTCCAATCTGGTACTGACGCTGGCCGACCATATTGCCTTTGTGATAGAGCGGGCGCAAAAGGGAATCTATGTGAAAATGCCGTCGATTTATGAAATAGAGTTGAGCTATCCCCAGGAGGTGAAGGCGGGAAGGCTTCTGCTGGCGGCTGTCAGACAGAGATTCAAGGTTAAGCTTCCTAAGAGTGAGGTGCAGGGGATTGCGATGCATCTGATCAATGCCAGGGAGCGCTCCAAGACAGAAGAAGATCAGGAAAAGGAGCTGCTGCATGAGAAAATCCTGGAGGAGACCACCCGCATCATAGAGGAGGAGCTTTCTGTCAAGGTACAGAAGAATAC
>CAJTSY010000074.1:5532-9718 GCA_910578995.1 uncultured Acetatifactor sp. | reverse complement strand
TGCAGCAGGGAGGAGGACAATACGGAAAAAGGATTGTAACCCCGTAGAGCCGGGGGCATGACCTTTCCTGTAGGCAGAGGATATCTGCGTACAAGAAAGGTCTTTTTGTTTGATTGCCTGTATTCGCTGAAAAGTATCTTCTGGATATCCGCGGCATCCGGAGGAAGCTTTTCTTCAGGATAAGCTGGAAAAGGGCTGCGCCAGCAATCCTGGGGTATTTCCTGCCAGCAGAGAATGCGACCATGCAGCTTCTGGGCGTCATCGGCAACACCGCGTTCTATTTCCTGCCTGTCCTGGTGGCTTTTGCCGCGGGTCGGAAGTTCGGCGGCAATCCTTTCCTTGTCACCGCCGTCGTGGCAATCCTGATCCACCCCAATTTCATCGCTTTGACGGGCGCTGAGGGCGGCATCAATTTCCTGGGGATTCCGGTGACGAACTTCGACTATTCCTCCAGCATCATCCCCGCCATCCTTACGGCATGGGTGATGAGCTATATAGAGAAGCTGGTGGAGAAGATCACGCCCGCCTTTACGAAGAACTTCCTGAAGCCCATGCTGATCCTTCTGGTTTCCACGCCCATCGCCTTTCTTCTCCTTGGGCCGCTGGGCTCCTTTATCGGCGGAGGATTGGCTTCCGCGCTGGTATTTATCCAGTCCCATGTAAGCATTGCGGCTTATATCATCATGGCCGCCGCCATGCCTTTCATCGTCATGACCGGCATGCACTGGGCGTTCATTCCCGTGGTGTTCGGCGCGCTGGATACGCCTGCGGGCGAGTCCCTGATGCTCCCTGCCATGCTGATCAGCAACCTGGCCCAGGGCGCCGCCTGCCTGGCTGTGGCGGTCAAGTCCAAAAACAGCGGCCTGAAGCAGACGGCTGCCTCTTCCAGTGTATCCGCAGTGTTCGCGGGGGTCACCGAGCCCGGCCTGTACGGCGTGACCATGCCCCTGAAGCGGCCTCTGGCGGCCGTATGTATCTCTAGCGGCATCACGGGGCTGATTGCCGGCATCATGGGCGTGTCCGCAAGCTCCTTTGCCTCTCCCTCCCTGCTGGCGCTGCCCATTTTTGTCCATGCGGAGAAGGCCAATAATTTTGTGATGGCATGCATCTGCGCCGGCATCGCCATTGTCCTTACCTTTATCGTGACCTGGGTTCTGGGCTTTGAAGACCCTGCCGAGAAAAAAGCGGATGCCGGGGATGCCGGGGCTTCTGATTCAAAAGCTCTTCAGGCCGGGAAAAAGCAGTCCGTCGGCGCTCCCGTGGCCGGAAGGACGGTTCCTCTGGAACAGGTGAAGGATGAGACCTTTGCCTCCGGTGTCATGGGGAAAGGCATTGCCATCGAACCTGCGGAGGGCAGGGTATACGCGCCCTTTGACGGAAAGGTGGAGACGGTTCCGGAGAGCCGTCATGCCCTGGGGCTGACCTCGGACGGCGGCGTGGAGCTGCTGATTCATGTGGGCCTGGAGACCGTAAGGCTGGAGGGCAGACATTTCACCTGCCACGCAAAGGAAGGACAGCGCATCCGCAAGGGCGACCTGCTGTTGGAATTCGACCTGAAAGCAATCCGGACGGAAGGATACGATACGGTCACACCGGTCATCATCACGAATTCGGATGACTACGCCGAAATCATTCCGGCGCAGGAGAAGACCGTGAAAGCCCAGGACACCATAATCGAGACTGCGTAGAGGGTGAGAGTGTGCCGAAGCGAATTCACTCTTAAGAGCCGTCGCGCAGCGACCAAAAAGCGAAGTGGCGAGGCGCATGAGAGAAAATTTCATGAGAGCACTTACGAATGAAATTTTTCTCTCGTGAGAGTGCGCCGGAGGGACTTCGCTCTTAAGAGCCGTCGCGCAGCGACTATAATAGGAGGTTTATATGGATATGGGATTTCCGAAGGGCTTTCTCTGGGGCGGCGCGGTGGCGGCCAATCAGTGCGAGGGAGCCTATGATCAGGACGGAAAAGGGTTAAGCATCCAGGACGTGACGCCCGGAGGGCTCCGGGGGCCCATTACGGAGACGCCCACGCCGGATAACATGAAGCTGGTGGGCATCGACTTCTATCACCGCTACAGGGAAGATATCAAACTGTTTGCGGAAATGGGTTTTAAGGTGTTTCGGACCTCCATCGCATGGAGCCGCATCTTCCCAAACGGGGACGATGCGGTTCCCAATGAAAAGGGGCTGCAGTTTTATGACGATCTGTTCGACGAATGCCTGAAATATGGCATACAGCCTCTGGTCACCATCTCCCATTATGAAACGCCGCTGAATCTGGCCCTCAAATACAACGGTTGGGCAGACCGGGCCCTGATAGGCTTTTATGAACGGTATGTCCGCACGATATTCGCCAGGTACGGCGGAAAGGTGAAGCTGTGGCTGACCTTTAATGAGATCAACTCCGTGCTGCATTCCCCTTTCATGAGCGGCGGGATCCGGACGCCCAGGGAACGATTAAGCAGGCAGGACTTATACCAGGCCGTCCACCATGAGCTGGTGGCCAGCGCCCTTGCCACCAAAATCGCCCATGAGATGATTCCGGACGCGAAGGTAGGCTGCATGATCCTGAGCATGCCCATCTATCCGCTGACGCCGGCTCCGGAGGATGTGATGGCCGTGATGGCCGCGGAGCACCAGAACGATTTCTTTGGGGACGTCCATGTACGGGGGGCGTATCCCGGATACATGAAACGGTACTTCCGGGAAAACGGCATTGAGATACGGATGGAAGAAGAGGATGAGGGAATTCTGAAAAACACCGTGGACTTTGTCTCTTTCAGCTACTATATGAGCGTATGCGAAACCGCCGACAGCTCCATGGAAAGGGGCCCCGGGAACATACTGGGGGGCGTTCCGAACCCCTATCTGAAGGCCTCGGACTGGGGATGGCAGATAGACCCGAAAGGACTGCGCTATACGCTGAACCGTTTTTATGACCGGTACCAGAAGCCCCTGTTCATTGTGGAAAACGGACTGGGGGCCGTAGACGAGCTCGTAGTCGGGGAGGACGGGATACCCACAGTGGAGGATGATTACCGGATTCGGTATCTGAATGACCATCTGGTCCAGGTGCGGGAGGCCATTGAGGACGGCGTGGAAGTGATGGGCTATACCGCATGGGGCTGTATCGACCTGGTCAGCGCCTCTACGGCGGAGCTGAAAAAGCGGTACGGATTCATCTATGTGGACCGCAGGGACGACGGGACAGGAAGCCTTGCCCGGTACAGGAAGAAATCCTTTGACTGGTACAGAAAAGTAATTGAAACAAATGGCGCATGCCTAAAATAAATCAAGAGTAAATCCAGGAGGTATGGAGATGAAAAATTTTGAGTATGTCATAAAGGACAGCGTGGGAATCCATGCGAGACCGGCCGGGATGCTGGTAAAGGAAGCAAAGAAATATGAGAGCAGAATCGTGATAGACGCCAACGGAAAGTCGGCGGAGGCCACGAAGCTCATGGCGGTCATGGGGCTTGGCGTGAAGTGCGGCCAGACCGTGACGGTGACCGTTGAGGGAGCGGATGAAGACGCCGCCTGCGAAGGAATCAGGGCTTTCCTGGAAAGCAGCTTATAAGAGACATAAGGGGATAGCCGGACTGATAATGAGTCTGGCTATTCTTCTCCCTTTTCGCATAGACGGCATACCGTTCATATAAAGACATCATAAAGTATGCCTGGGTGAGGGAAAACATGGCGGAAAAAAGCATGGCGAAAGGAGAAAGAAAAATATGATGAAATTTTCGGGAAAACCCGTATACAGCGGCATTGTCATGGGGAACGTGGCGGTCCTGCGGGACAGCAGGGAGCAGGTCCGCAGGCACAGGGTGGAGGATGTGGAAAGTGAGATCGCCAGGGTGCAGGCGGCAATCCAGAAGACCGCGGAGCAGTTGGCGGAATTGTATGAGAAGGCGCAGAAAGAGGGCGGCGAGTCCAGCGCGGCCATCGTGGAAGTGCAACAGATGATGCTGGAGGACGAAGACTATCTGGACGCTGTCTACCATATCATCCGCACGGAAACCGTAAACGGGGAATATGCGGTATCCGTGACAGGGGACAACTTCGCCAGAATGTTTGAGGACATGGAAGATGAGTACATGCGGGGACGGGCGGCGGACGTAAGGGACATCTCCGGGCGCCTGGCCAGAAACCTGGCCGGGCAGGAGGATGCGGATTTTGCCTGCATGGA
>CAJTSY010000074.1:0-5432 GCA_910578995.1 uncultured Acetatifactor sp. | reverse complement strand
CGGAGGAGAAAATCAAAGCGGCACAGGATAAATTCCGGCTGCTTCAGGAGCTGAAAGGAAAAGAGAATGTGACCTCCGACGGAAAGAAGATCAACATCTACGCCAATATCGGCAGCGCGGGCGACGTGGGATATGTATTGGAAAACGACGCCGGAGGAATCGGGCTGTTCCGCAGCGAGTTCCTGTATCTGGGCAGGGAGGATTTCCCCACGGAGGAGGAGCAGTTCCAGGCGTACAGACAGGTCGTGCAGACAATGGGGGAAAAGAAGGTCATCATCCGGACGCTGGATATTGGCGCGGATAAACAGGCGGATTATTTTAACCTGGGAAAGGAAGAGAATCCCGCCATGGGATACCGGGCCATCCGCATCTGCTTAAAGGAGCCGGAAACCTTCAAGACCCAGCTTCGGGCGCTTCTGCGGGCGGCGGTCTACGGCAATCTCTCCGTCATGTACCCCATGATTATCTCCGCGGAAGAAGTGATGCGGATTCATGACATTGCAGAGGAAGTGGAACGGGAGCTGAAGGAGGCGGGCGTCCCTTACCGGGTTCCGGAACAGGGCATCATGATAGAGACGCCGGCGGCGGTGATGGTCAGCGATGAGCTGGCGGAGCTGGTGGATTTCTTCAGCATCGGAACCAATGACCTGACGCAGTATACCCTGGCCATCGACAGGCAGAACCAGAGACTGGAGGATTTCTATAATCCCCATCACAAGGCCATCCTGCGCATGATCAAGATGGTGGTGGACAACGCCCATAAATGCGGAAAGTGGGTTGGAATCTGCGGGGAGCTTGGAGCGGATCTGGCCCTCACGGAAGAATTTGTGGATATGGGCGTGGACGAGCTTTCCGTGGCGCCGCCCATGGTGCTGAAAGTACGGGAAAAGGTGCGGGCAATGTAGCAGGCTATGTTTGTGAAGCCGTCGAAAGGATATGCCATTCAAAATCAGTTATAAGCTATGGGTATAAACTGATGAACAAATCGAGACTTCTTCTGAGGCCTGGATTCTTCTACAATAGAATCCAAGAGAGGATTCTATTGTCAAAAGGATACAATAGAATCCAAGAGAGGATTCTATTGTCAAAAGGATACAATAGAATCCAAGAGAGGATTCTATTGTCAAAAGGATACAATAGAATCCAGGAAAAGATTCTATTGTCAAAGGGATACAATAGAATCCAGGACATGAACCCGAAAGGGCAGTCGTGAAGGAGAGATGATGATGAAGAGGAAGAAATGCGAAGTATGTCTGCTGGGTATGATTCTGGCGCTGCATATCGCCGGCTGCGGCAGCGCGCAGCCGGCTTCAGACGCCGGGAACGGGAATGCGGCATCTGAAGAGACGGTGCAGAGCAGCGGGGAAAGCCAGGAAATCATATCCAGTGAAAACACATCCGATGAAAACGCATCCGGTGAAGACGGCAAAATCCTGATTGCCTATTTCACCGCCGGAGAGAACAGCGATGTGGATGTGGTCGCCTCTGCCAGCGTGACCACAGTGGACGGGGAGGCAAAGGGGTGTCTTAGGGCAGTGGCGGACATGATTCAGGCCGAGACAGGCGGTACGCTCTTTTCCATACAGACTTCCGTAAAATATCCCGGAGACGGCGGGGCGCTGATTGATTATGCCGCGGAGGAACAGGATGTGGATGCCCGGCCGGAGCTGACCAGCCATATTGAAAATCTGGAGGACTATGACGTTATTTTTGTCGGGTATCCAACATGGTGGTATGATATGCCGCAGGCTTTATACAGTTTCTTTGATGAATACGATTTTTCAGGAAAGACGATTATCCCTTTCAATGTGCATAACGGAAGCCGTTTTTCGGGAACCATTGGAACCATTCAGGATCTGGAACCGGAGGCGGAAGTAATCGCTGACGGTTTTACTGTCAGCGAACAGGATGTGGCAGAAGCAGCCGGTGATGTGGCTGACTGGCTCAGAGGGTTGGGATATTAGCCGCAAGGAGGGGAACTCTGATGTGGCGTATATGGAGCAAACTATGAATTTTTAAAACATATAAGAAAACGGAGGAACGTAAAATGGGAAAAGAAGAAGAGAACAGATTCGGATTGGTTTATGACGGTGCGCTGACAGAGAATATTCCGGGCAAGGTAAATATCCGTCCCGTAAAATACGAATTGAGAGGATTAAAAATAGCGGCAAACGTATATGTGCCTGCAGACTTTGATGAAAATGGCCGCTATGCGGCGGTTGTGGTGGCACATCCGAATGGCGGAGTGAAAGAACAGGTTGCAGGGTTGTATGCCCAGAAACTGGCTGATATGGGGTATGTTGCAATGGCATTTGACGCTTCTTATCAGGGACAGTCTGAGGGAATGCCGAGAAATACGGACAAACCGCAGAACCGGGTGGAGGATATTCACGGAGCGCTGGACTTTATTGTGAATTATGAAGGAGTCGACAGAGAACGTGTAGGCATTCTGGGAATCTGCGGAGGCGGGGGTTATACATTGAGAGCCGCACAGACAGATAAAAGAATAAAGGCGGTGGCCACGCTGTCCGCCTTCAACACAGGCATTGTGCGTAAAAATGGGTTTCTGGATTCCCAGATGGATACCATTACGGAAAGGCTTACGGATGCTTATAAAGCGGGGGAGGATGAGCTTTCCGGGAAAGAGGTACGCTACACGCCGAACATGCTGGACACCATGTCGCCTGAGGAAGCGGAGAAGATGCCGTTCGATCTGTACAAAGACGGATATGTATATTATGGGATTACCCATAAACACACCGGTTCCAGCTTTGCCTATACGCTGTCTTCCAATATTGACCTGTTTGCCTTTGACGCCAGAACCGGTATGGAGATGATCGACCAGCCGCTTCTTATGATGGCGGGTAAATGCGCGGATACTTTGTATATGACGGAAGGGTGCTATGAAAGAGCGACGGGAACGAAGAATAAGGAACTGTTCTTAATCGACGGCGCAACACATATCAAGACTTATTGGTACCCTGAATATGTGGAGAAAATCACAGGCAAGCTGAAAGCGTTTTTTGAAAAAAATCTGTGAAAGGTATAAAATGCACATATCAATCTGCGAAAGGAGCCGCCGAGGCGGCCGGTGACGCAGCGGCCTGGATTGACGAGCCGGGATATTAGCCGCAAGGAGGACTCTGACGGGGTGTATATGGTGCAGGTTATCAAGTTTTAAAACAGATAAGATAATGGAGGAAAGCAGGATGAAGATTTTATTTATCAACGGAAGCCCGAACAGGAAAGGAAACACAGCCGCTCTGGCAGAAGCCCTATTGAAGGGAAAAGAGTATGACACGCTTCAGCTGACAGATTACCGAATCGGGAGCTACGGTCAGAAGTTTGAGGACGACCAGCTGGGAGAGGTGATTGCAAAGATGAAAGAAGCGGAAGTGATCGTAATCGGCTCGCCCCTGTACTGGCACAATATCTGCGGTTCCGTCCGCAATATGCTGGACCGTTTCTATGGCCTGGTGAAAAACGGTGAGTTTTCCGGGAGGAAGCTATATTTCCTGTTCCAGGGAGCTTCCCCGGAGAAGTGGATGCCGGAGGCGGGAGAATATACTATGAACCGCTTTGCAAAGCTCTATGGCATGGAATACGCGGGAATGGCAACAAATCGGAGCGAGGCGGAGGAGCTTGGAAGAGGCCTATGAAAACATGGTTGATTACGGGATGTTCCACAGGACTTGGAAAAAGTCTTGTAAGGGCAGTCAGCCGCCAGTCTGATTTTTGAAGGAAAGAAGGGAGCAATGGCCAAATGGAAAGACCTTATGTAATCTGCCATATCTTAAGTTCCTTAGACGGGAAGATAACAGGTCCCTTTATGGGCACGGAAGCAGTGGGAGCCCTGGGCGGGGAATATGGGAAATACCGGACAAAGATGAACGCTGGAGCGCTGTTGTACGGAACCGCCACAACAAAAGAGTTTACCGGTTTCCGCAAGCCTGTACTGGAGGAGACGGAGGAAGTGCCGGAAGGGGATTTTGTGGCGAACGACAAGGCAGACCAGTATTTTGTCTCGGTGGATGTGGACGGCGAAATCGGATGGGAGTCCGGGACGTTCTGCAATAAGGGAAGAGCGCCCGCCCATGTGATAGAGGTCCTCACCGCCTCCACTCCGGCAGCTTATAAGGCCTGTCTGCGGAAAACGGGAGTTTCCTACATTATAGCAGGGGAAGAGAAGCTGGACTGTGAGACGGCGATGAAAAAGCTGTATGAGCTGTTCCACATTGAAAAGCTGCTGATCTGCGGGGGCGGCATGGTGAACTGGAGTTTTCTGCAGGCAGGCGTGGTGGACGAACTCAGCCTCTTCCTGGCGCCGGTAACGGACGGCGGCCTTGGCTCGGCATCCGTCTTTACACAGATTCCCTCTCTTACAGAGGGGAAACCGGTGGAATTTCTGCTCCGGGAGGCGGAACAGCTGGGAGACGGAGGACTGCGCCTGAATTATCAGCCCAAAAACAGAAAAAGCTGTTCGCAGTGACGTGCAATATAAATTTAGAAAGAACAAAGCAAAAAAAGAAGACGGAGGAAGAATCATGGAATATGTAACCTTATCGAACGGAGTAAAGATGCCAATCCTGGGATACGGCGTCTATCAGGTGACAAAGGATGAGTGCGAGCGGTGCGTACTGGACGCGCTGGACGCGGGCTATCGGAGCATCGACACGGCACAGTCCTATTTCAACGAGGAGGAAGTGGGCTCGGCGATCAGGAAAAGCGGCGTCCCAAGGGAGGAAATCTTCCTGACGTCCAAAGTGTGGGTAGAGCATTACGGCTATGAGGAGGCCAGGAAGTCCGTGGAGGAATCCCTGCGCAAGCTGCAGACGGACTATCTGGACCTGATGCTGCTCCATCAGCCTTTCAATGATTATTACGGGGCGTACAGGGCGCTGGAGGACATGTACCAGGAGGGAAAGCTGAAAGCCATCGGCGTGTCCAATTTCTATCCGGACAGGCTGGTAGACCTTGCGTCCTTTACGAAGATTCCGCCCATGGTGAACCAGATCGAGACCCATGTGCTGAACCAGCGCCAGGAAGACCATACCTGGATGGAGAAATATAAGGTTGCCCATGAAGCCTGGGCGCCCTTCGGGGAAGGCCGGGGAGGGCTGTTCGAGAATGAAACGCTGAAAGACATCGGCCGGAAGTACGGAAAGACCACGGCACAGGTGATGCTGCGCTGGAACATCCAGCGGGGCGTGATCGTCCTGCCGAAATCCACCCATAAGGAAAGAATGGTCCAGAACATGGACGTCTTTGATTTCAGCCTGACCCAGGAGGATATGGGCGCCATCGCAGCGCTGGATACGAAGACAAGCGCGTTCTTCTCCCACTATGACCCCAATATGGTGGAGTGGTTCGTGAAGATGGTGGAGGAGAGGAAGCAGCAGCACGACAGCAGCAGGGAAAAGAAGAACTGGTGA
>CAJTSY010000073.1 GCA_910578995.1 uncultured Acetatifactor sp. | reverse complement strand
ATTAAAGTGAGATATACAGGATATCGCAATAGGGCCGGAGAAAAATCGTTGTGACAGGGAGGAATGTTATGCAGGCGGAGTTTTCCAGGACGGAGATGCTTCTTGGCGGGGAAGCCATGGAGAAATTGAACAAATCCCGGGTAGCTGTCTTCGGCATCGGCGGTGTGGGGGGATATGTCTGCGAGGCACTGGCCAGAAGCGGGGTAGGCGCTTTTGACTTAATCGATAGCGACAGGGTGGACATTACCAACCTGAACCGCCAGATCATCGCCACCAGGAAGACAATCGGACAATACAAGGTGGATGTGATGCGGGAACGGATCCTGGAGATTAACCCGGAGGCCCGGATACGGGTTTGCCGGGTATTTTTCCTGCCGGAAAACGCGGACTCATTTCCTTTTGGGGAATACGACTATGTGGTGGACGCGGTGGACACGGTGACGGCGAAACTGGAACTGATTCTGCGGGCACAGGAGAACGGGGTTCCTGTCATCAGCAGTATGGGTGCCGGGAATAAACTGGATGCCGCCGCTTTCCGGGTGGCGGATATCTATGAGACTAAAATCTGCCCCCTGGCCAAGGCCATGCGGCGGGAACTGAAAAAGCGGGGCGTGGAACATCTGAAGGTGGTGTATTCGGAGGAAATGCCCCTTGTTCCGGCTGAACCGGCCTGCGAAGCGGACAGGCCGGATGCCCGGGAAGAGGGCGGCAGGACGGACAATGTGACAGCGCGGCCGAGAGAAGCCGGCGCCGGTATGCCGTCCCGGCGGATCCCCGGAAGCGTGGCTTTTGTCCCTTCGGTGGCGGGGCTGATCCTGGCGGGGGAGGTTGTGAAGGACCTGGCTTTGCGCACACCGTTCGTTAGCGTTTCCGCGTGTTCAGGAATATAGCTGTTTTATGTACATTTTAGCTGTTTCTTCACTGGAAATCCTAAATGGGAGCATTATAATAGAACCAGTAGTACATAGATGCTGATCTGGCCTTTACCGCAGCCATGTTTTTTCGTAAAGTACATCAACGGAGTTCATCATATATTTTCCTTAACTGTCGCCAGGTGAAAAAAACCAAAAATCAGAGCGGCAGCAATCAATGCAGGGTGCCGCAGCAAAATACCATTCAACAGGAATAAAACAGCGGGAATTACTGCCAATCCATAGAAAATACCCGCGCGTCCGTTCCCTTTTTGAAACCTGAGAATCGTATAAACCAGTAAAAGCAGTATAGTTGAGAAAAACCAAATATACAATCCTGCTAAGGATCCAAACCCGAATTTCCGGTTTTTTAGAAATACTGGCAGAATTTCATCGATATGATCCTTTCTACAAAAATTTCTGAGTAATTAGTGCCTGATGTCCGCGCCTCCCGTCAGAGCGCCGCCGGGGCGGTGGAATGGTGGAGCTTCAGAGACGGGGGGATGACCTTGCGGTAGATGCTCATATCATTTTGTTCCAGACGTTTTCGCAGGAGCAGCCCTGCCTCCTGTCCCATGACGTACTCGGACTGGTTGATATGGGTGTAGAAGTCCGGGTTCCTGGTGGCGGCCATGGGAGAGTCGAAGGAGACCAAAGATACATCCTTGGGGATATCCAGATTCAGCGAGGCGCACAGTTCGTCCAGATAAACGCAGGTATTGCACTCCGCGGCGATAAAGGCGGTGATTTTTTCCACTCTCACCAGGCGGTTTACCAGCTCTCGGTTGTATTTGGTTTCGTGTGCATACCCCATGCGCTCTATGACCGGAATGGCGTTCTCCGGCATGTTCAGGCTCCTGGCAGTATTCAGGATGCCGTCCAGCCTGCGCTTGATGGAGAATGTGTCCCTGAGCGCAGTGGTGAAGAAGGCGATGCGCTGGTGGCCAAGCTCGTACAGATGCCGGATGCACAGCGCCCCGGCCAGCTGGTTGTCCGAAATGACATAACTGGTGTTCAGGCGGGGCAGATAGCGGTCCAGCAGCACCAGGGGGTATTTCTGCAGATTCATCCACAAAAGCTCATTGCTGAAGAAGGGCTGGTTCTGGGGGAAGAGCACGATGCCGGATATGTCCGTCTCCAGGCAGCGCTTCAGCAGGTAGTTCTCTATCTGCGGATTCTGGCTCTGGAAAATATGGCAGATATATTCGTTGGGAGGGAGGGCCGACAGGACGCCGTTCATCATGGACATGGAGAACAGATCCCTGACCGTGGGCATGATGCAGGCGATTTCGGGCAGATGGCCGATGTCCCGGGCCGTCTCCTCCGGCGGTCTGGCCTCATTGGACAGAGGAGGCGCTGTCGGCAGCCCGGACACAAAGCTTCCCCTGTTGGGATATCGCTCTATCACGCCCTCGTTTTTCAGCTCGCCCAGGGCTTTGGAGACCGTGATGCGGCTTACCTGATAATGCTGCATGAGCTGGCGTTCCGTAGGCAGCCTGTCTCCCGGGGCCAGGAGTTTGGTCTGGATCTGGTGCATGATATCTTCTTTTATTTTCTGATACATGGGCTGATTCGTGAGGTTTGCCATGGCGATGCGCCTCCTTCTGTACTCCTGAATCAAGGATTCTTCTTTTACTATACGCCATTTGTATTGTCTATGTCAAGTCAAATGATTTGTTGTTTTTGATATATAAAATCTGCCCCCAATATTATATTTTAGTATGGGAAGTATAACCGAAGTTGTGTAAAAACAGCCGTGTAAAAACATGATGCAGAAACGGAAAAAACCATTGCGTAATGCATGAAAGTGTGCTATTATCAAAAAAGAAGGATATGACAAATAACAATATGAACCATGCAGATACATATCAATGGATATATATCAATTAATACATATCAGGCAGGGCCTGGTACTCCAATTTCTATTTGGGTGCAGAGCCGGGGGACGGCATGGTGTACCGGACTGGCCGTCTGGGATGGCAAAGGCTTTTGCGGATCATGAATAGTGCAGAGAACGAATAGAAGAATCAGCTAAAATCAAGAGGGTGCAGCTTAATAGGAATATACGATTAAGATGTCCCCTCTTGTTCTATAATAAGGGGAATGAGGGAGAGGCCGCGGCAAGGCTCTTTCGAATCATTAGGAAAAGGAGAGGAATCATGAAATTAGTGCATTCTGAATGGAAGGACAGGGTAAGGCACTGGATGCGCACCCTGAAGGACGATCTGTACCAGTCTCTGGGGGAGATTACCTGGGAGGCGTTCCCCACCATGGAGTACCTGACGCCGGAGGAGGCCCGGAAGGGGCCCTTCCAGCCGGTGAGCCCGGGCTTCACCTGGGGACATGAATGGGAGTACTGTTGGTTTCGGGGGAGCGTCACCCTGCCGGAGGAGGCAAAGGGCCAGCGGATCGTGATGGACCTGCGGCCCAAGGGGGAGTCCGCCCTGTTCGTGAACGGAAAATCGTTCGGAACCTATCGGGCATCCTGGGTGAACGAGCCCCATCACTTTATCGAGGACAATGTGCTCTGCGCCTGCGCCCGGGGCGGGGAGCGGTATGACATCCTGATGGAGACTTATGCGGGGCATTTCATGCCCGAAGCTCCCACGGGAGGCTGCGCTACAGGCCCCGTGCTACCCGGCGCTTACAAGGACAGCGCCGTGGAGGGTAAGCGGTGTGTACTGGGGAGATGCACCTACGGCATCTGGAACGAGGACGCGTATCAGCTGTACATGGACGTGGCCACCCTGAGCGCGCTGCTTGTGACCCTGGACGAGAAGTCCCTGCGGGCGGCGAAGATCGCAAAGGCCCTGCAGGAGTTCACCCTCATCGCGGATTTCGAGCAGCCCAGGGAGGGGCGTATCGCTTCCTACAGGGAGGCCAGGGAGGCCCTGCGCCCTGTGATGGAGGCAAAGAACGGCTCCACGGCTCCCGTGTTTTACGCCGTGGGCAACGCCCATCTGGATCTGGCATGGCTCTGGCCCATGGCGGAGACCTACCGCAAGACCGAGCGGACCTTCGCGGCCCAACTGCGCCTGATCGAGGAGTATCCGGATTATAAGTTCATCCAGAGCCAGCCGGCCTCCTACGAGATGTGCAAAAAGAACTATCCCGAGCTCTTCGCAAGGATCAAGGAAGCGGTAAAGGGAGGCCAGTGGATTGCGGACGGCGCTATGTGGGTGGAGCCGGATACCAATATGGCAGGCGGGGAAGCACTTATCCGTCAATTGACACACGGGAAACGGTATTACAGGGAAGAGTTCGGCGTGGACAGCAAGGTGCTCTGGCTCCCTGACACCTTCGGCTATACGGCGGCGCTGCCCCAGATCCTGAAGGGATGCGGCGTGGATTATCTGGTGACACAGAAGATATTCTGGTCCTACAATGAGGGGGACCAGTTCCCCTACCATTACTTCCACTGGGAGGGCATGGACGGCAGCAGGGTGGTGTCCTTCCTGCCCACCAGCTATACCTACCGCACAGATCCCATAGAGGCCAACAATATCTGGAAGAACCGGACCCAGATGCAGGATCTGGACGCGTTCCTGATGCCCTACGGATACGGCGACGGAGGCGGCGGCCCTGCCAGGGATTACATCGAGTACGCAAAGCGCCAGGAAGACCTGGAGGGCAGTGTGAAGGTGAAGATGGCCGGCCCCATGGAGTTCTTCCATGATATGGAGGAAAAGGGAGGTCCTGTGAACACCTACGTGGGAGAGCTGTATTTCAGCGCCCACAGAGGAACCTATACCTCCCAGGCGGCGGTGAAGAAGCACAACCGCCGCAACGAACTGGCTATGAGGGAAGAGGAGTTCTGGAGCAGCTTAGGTCTATGGCGGGGCCTGGAGTATGACCTGGCGAAGGCGGACGCGTTGTGGAAGGAGCTGCTGCTGCACCAGTTCCACGATATCCTGCCCGGCTCCAGTATCGGACGGGTCTATGAGGAGGCGAATAAGGCCCATGAGGCGATTTTCGCGGGGGCACAGGAGCTGCTGCACCAGGCGATTGACGCGCTGACCCGGCGGAAGGAGGAAAACGCCGTGACGGTGTGGAACTCCTTAAGCTTTGGCCGGAAAGCCCTGGTGGAGCTGCCGGAGGCCTTTGCGGCGGGCGCCCGGACCCTTGAGGGCCAGGCGGTGGCCGTGCAGAAGACACCGGAGGGCGTGAAGGCAGTGGTGGACATTCCCTCCTGCGGCGCGGTGTCGCTGGTGCCTGCAGAGGTTTCCGGGAACGGTGCGGTTTCACTGGTGCCCGCGGAGGCCGGGGCCTGCGGGAACGGCGCGGAAGCGGCTGTGTCCGTAAAAGAAGACGGGAGCGGCTATGTTCTGGAAAACAGCCGGGTAAAGGCTGCGGTGAACGGCAGGGGCGAGGTGGTGTCCTTTGTGCTGAAGGAGTCCGGCAGGGAGTACGTCGCGGAGCCTATGAACCGGTTCCGGCTGTACAAGGACGTACCCCGGATGTTCGATGCCTGGGACATCGATTCCAATTATATCTGTCAGGAGGTGGAGGCTGCCACCCGGGTTTCGGTGGAGAAGGTATCGGATGGCCTGGAGGGCGTGCTGAAAGTCACGGGCAGGATCAGCGAATCGGACTTTGTGCAGTTTATCCGACTGGCCGCGGACAGCAGGCGGCTTGTCTTTGAGACAGAGGTGGACTGGAGGGAGCTCCACAGGCTGCTCAAGGTGTCTTTCCCTGTGGAAGTATACGCGGAGAACGGTATAAACGAAATACAGTTCGGTTACGTGCAGCGTCCCGCACACCGTTCCAGGCTCTACGACAAGGACAGGTTCGAGGTGTGCAACCATCGCTACAGCGCCCTCTGCGACGGTTCCCATGGCGCGGCGGTGCTCAACGACTGCAAATACGGCATCAGTATGAACGGCAACGCCCTGGAGCTGACTCTTCTGCGGGCATCCGCCAGTCCGGAGATGCGGGCGGACAACGGGAAGCACTCCTTCACTTATGCCTTCACGTCATGGGAGGGGGATTTTGTCCACAGTGATGTGGTCAGACAGGGCTACGAGCTGAACGTGAAGCCTGTGGTGAGCCGGGGGGCAGTGGAAAGCTTCAGCGCCGTGACCGTAGATCAGGCCAACGTGATCCTGGATACCATGAAGCCTGCCGAGGACGGAAGCGGGGACGTCATCCTGCGTCTCTATGAGGCCAAGAAGGCGGCTGTAAAGGCGGAGGTAAGCCTGAACTTCGGTGTGAGCAGGGCTTACCTGTGCGATATGCTGGAGAACGTCATGGAGGAAGTGGCCGTGACGGACGGGAAGATTACCCTGCCTTTCAGGGCTTTTGAAATCAGGACCATCCGGGTGAAGCGATAGTCTAGCCAAGAAATGTCAACAGGAAATTTTATAACAGTCTCGGAACGAAGGTGCCCGGAATGAAATTTCAGCTGCGCACTTTGCAGATGAAATTTCATTCCCCTATAAGGGCACCGTAGTGCAGAGACGGTACTGGAATAGGAGGAAGCATCCCCCGGTCTGCCAGTAAGGGCGGACCGGGTCGGAATAAGGGCAGGAACGGCTTTGTCCCGTGGGAAACCATGGGGCCGGGAAACCGGAGAAGAGCCGTTCCTGTTTTTTGTTCTGTCTGGAAGGCGTTCTGTTTTGAATGTAGCAGTTTTATATACATTTCAAGCTGTTTTTTCACTGGAAGTTCCGAATTGTGAGTTTTATAATGGAAACATAGTTACAGGGTCCGCGAAGCGGTTCCCATAACAGGATTGTGAACATGGGTCCGCGAAGCAATACCCATACCACACATACCAGGAGGAGGTAAAAATATGAACAATATACCAAGACCGGAGCATCCCAGGCCGCAGATGCAGCGCAAAGACTGGATGAACCTGAACGGAGAATGGGATTTCTCTTTTGACTTCGGCAACAGCGGAATGAACCGGAAACTTTTTGAGGAGGAGAAGCTGGACCGGAAGATTACGGTGCCCTTCTGCCCGGAAAGCGACCTCAGCGGAATCGGCTACAAGGATTTTATGCCCGCCGTATGGTACCTGCGTACCTTTGAGCTGACGCAGGAGCAGTGCGGGGGCCGGGTCATGCTGCATTTCGGGGCGGTGGATTATGAGTGCCATGTATGGATTAACGGCAAAGAGGCGGGCATCCATAAGGGAGGCTATGCTTCATTCCGGTTCGACATCACTGACCTGACGGTAATCGGGGAAAACCGCGTCACCGTATATGCCTTTGACGACCAGAGAAGCGGCAGGCAGTGCAAGGGAAAGCAGTGCGGGCTGTTCCATTCCTTCGGCTGTGAATATACCAGGACCACGGGAATCTGGCAGACCGTCTGGCTGGAGTTCCTTCCTTCCGATTACATAGAAATTGTACAGCTCTATCCCAATATCGCGGATGCCGCGCTGACAATCAAGGCCCAGACCAGAGGAAGCGGGGTCCTGCGGGCGGAAGCCTATTATGAAGGTACCCTCTGCGGATGCGCCGAGACAGAGATCACTTCCGGAAACGGCTTCCTGAAGCTTGGTTTATCACAGCTTCATCTGTGGGAAGCCGGAAACGGGCGCTTATATGACCTGAAGCTCTTCTTTGGGGAAGATGCTGTGGACAGCTACTTCGGCATGCGGGAAATCAAGATTGACGGGGAGAAGGTACTGCTGAACGGCAAAGCGGTGTTTCAGCGTCTGGTGCTGGATCAGGGCTTTTATCCGGACGGAATCTATACGGCTCCTTCCGACGAAATTCTGGTGCGGGATATTCATCTGGCTCTTCAGGCGGGCTTTAACGGGGCCAGACTGCACCAGAAGGTGTTCGAGGAGCGGTTCCTGTACCACTGTGACAGACTGGGCTATCTGGTCTGGGGAGAGCAGGCGAACTGGGGGCTTGACTACAGCCGTCCCGACGGGCTGAAATGCTTCCTGCCGGAATGGATGGAGGTGCTGAAGCGGGATTTCAACCATCCTGCCATTGTAGGCTGGTGCCCCTTTAACGAGACCTGGGATTATGAGGGCAGGAAACAGGATGACGACCTTCTCCGCATTACTTATCTGATGACGAAGCAGTACGACACCACCCGCCCCTGCATCGACACAAGCGGCAATTACCATGTGCAGACGGATATCTATGACCTGCACGACTATGAGCAGGACGGGGATGCTTTTGAGGAGAGATACAGGGATTTTGCCCAGGGAGGGCCTCTCCCGGACAATCACGGATACAGGCAGACGCCGAAAGAGGGAGTTCCCGTCTTTATCAGCGAATACGGCGGCATCAAATGGAATGTGGACCAGGCGGGCAGAGACGATGCCTGGGGATACGGAGACGGCCCCGGGACCGTGGAGGAATACCTGGAACGGTACCGCCGCCTGACGGATGTGCTCCTGGACAATCCCAGAATGTTCGGGTTCTGTTTTACACAGCTGTATGATGTGGAACTGGAAGTGAACGGCCTGTATACGTATGACAGGGAAGCCAAGTTTGATATGGAGGTCATCCGGCAGATTAACAGCAGGAAAGCGGCCATTGAGACGGAAGAGTAAGAACGGTTTTGTATGGCGTAAAGCAAAGGAGGCGGCTATGGCAGGTATTGGCTATCAGCTGATTCTGGCGGCCCATGCCCATATCGACATGAACTGGATGTGGAGCTTCAACGAGACCGTGGCGGCTACCCTGGCTACCTTCCGCTCCATGCTGAACATCATGGATCAGTATCCGGAATTCAAATTTTCCCAGTCCCAGGGGGCAGTGTACAGGATTGTGGAGGAATATGACCCGGATATGATGGAGGAGATTAAGAAGCGCATCGCCCAGGGACGATGGGAGGTCACCGCCTCCGCCTGGGTGGAGACGGACAAGAACATGCCAGGCGGCGAGTCCCTGCTGCGCCATATCCAGTATACCAAAGAGTACATGTAAAAGGTGTGGGGCGTGGACAGGATGGAGGTGGACATCGATCCCTATTACAGCCAGGCCGAGGGAGCGGGAGCGGACTACGGGATAGAGAATTTCGTGGGCGTGCCCAGTACGGAGCGGGGCAGCGGGCGCACCCGTATCTTCCATATCTTCAACACCCTGACCCGGGAGCGTAGCCAGGCGGCGGAGCTCACCGTGTGGGACTGGACGGGGGATCTGCGCCGGATTCAGGTGACGGACGCCCGGGGGAAAGAGCTCTGCTTCCAGTTACTGGACGGCCATATGCAGCATTACTGGGACCATAAATATGCCCGGGTCCTGGTGGATGTGACGGTTCCGGCCCTTGGCTATACGACGGTGGTGCTGTCCGAAAAGGAGATGGAGAGCTACCCGGCGTACCTTTTGGAGAACGAGCGGGTATCCGGGACCTTCGATGATTATGTACTGGAAAATGACCGGATTGCCGTGACCATTGCCTCCGATTCCGGGCGGATTACATCCCTGCGCCACAAGGACACCGGCGTGGAGCTGGTGGGAGAGGAGCAGAGCGCGGGCTTTACCTATATCGAGACAGAGAGCCATACCTCCAGTGCGTGGAACATAGGGAGATATCTCAGAGAGCTTCCGGTGGACAGGTGCCTGAGACTGGAGCGTCCGGCTGACGGCCCCCTGCGCAGAAGCGTGAAGGCCACATGGAAGGCGGCGGACTCCAGGATAGAGGCCACCTACAGCCTGGACAAGTACCAGAGCGCCGTAAAGATAGAGGTGACGGCGGACTGGCACGGCATAGGCGGCGACACGGTGCCGGTACTGGATTACCGCATTCCGCTGGCCTACCGGCCGGAGGACTATCAGTACGACATCCCTGCCGGCTCCATCCGCAGGGCTTCCCTGCATAACGATGTGCCAGGCCTGCGGTACGGACTGGCAAGGAGGGCGGAGAATCCCGCCGCCATCCTGATCAGCGACAGCAAATACGGCTATCGGGGGGGAAGACAGGAAGCTTGCACTGACCCTCATCAACAGCTCCACCAGTCCGGATCCTTATCCGGAGAGGGGCATCCACCATATTACTCTGTGGTTCGGCGCCTGCGACGCGGACGCCCGGAAGGCGGAGCAGATGGCCGAGGCCTGCAACCACAATCTCTTCTATCAGCCCTCCAATTCCCACCAGGGCACACTGCCGCTTGAGGGCAGTCTGCTGCAGGCGGCAGCGGAGCATGCGGTGGTTTCCGCGGTGCTGCCGGGACAGGACGGCAGGATTCTGGTAAGGGTCTATGAGACCGGGGGCGAGAAGGAGACGGTGCGCCTGGCGTTCTGCGCCCCTGTGGAGGAGGCGAAATGCGTCAATCTGTTCGGGAGAGGACAGGAGGCGGAAGCGGCCGTGTCGGGAAATGAGGTGACATTCCAGGTGGAACCCTATGCCCTGGCGGAGGTGGAGGTCAGCTTTGTGTGAGACAGGCTGATTTATCATATTTGCTATGCTGAATAAGCCGTACGGAAAGCACGATAATTTATAAATTGGAAAAAAGGAGTCCCCATACATTTGGGACTCCTTTTTCAGGAAAGCCTTTCCCGGCTGCGGAATTGCGAGGGGGACATGCCGCATTCCTTTTTGAAGAAAATGGTAAAGTGATGGTAGTCGGCAAACCCCAGGCGTTCCGATATTTCCTGTATGGAAAGCGCCGTGTAAAGAAGCATGGACTGGGCGAGCTCGAAGCGCTGTGCGAGATAATGCCGGTACGGAGGGATGCCGAAGGCTTCTTTGAAGAGATGGATTGCGCGGGAAGGGGATAAGTGGACACTGGCGGCCGCCTCTTCGATCTTTAAGGGCCGGGTCAGGTTCTGTTCGATATAATTCTTCATCATTACAGCCTGTGTGTGTTCTTCCCGGTAACTGCCGTAACAGGAGGAGAGGGCCTGAACCAGTTCATGCAGGCAGAGCGCAAGCCTGTTGCAGCAGTTGGAGGGATCCGCTTCGATGGTGTGGAAGAGGCTGTAAAAATACTGCTGCCGTCCAAAGCCGGGAATCAGCAAAGCCTGATTCAGGCCATAATCGGAGAGCAGGTGCCGGATGAAACTGCCGCCGGCGTTCAGCCAGATTTTGGTCCAGGGGTCCCGGGCATCGGCGTAATAATGGTGGAACTTACCGGGCTGCAGAATGTAGGCGTCCCCGGCCCGGGCCTGCGCCTGCTCCTTGCCCTGGCGGATATATCCTTTTCCCTTCAGCACATACTCAAAAACATAGATATCCGCATTGTCCCGGTAAATCGTATAACTGGGGTTGGGCAGGGTAATGCCCGCCACCAGGGGGAGAAAGGCAGGTGTGCCGGCCCCTGTGTAAACGGCATATTTCTCCGTGCCCAGATTACTTACTTTCGGAAGTTCTTTCATTTTTACAGCTCCTTTCTCTTTCCCTTTTTTGATAAGCCCGCCGCCGGAAAACGCTCTTTTTTAGAATATAGCAATTTTATATACATTTCAAGCTGTTTTTTTACTGACAATCCTGAGTATGCGCTTTATAATGGAATCATAGTGGGCAAAATGCGGCAAATTCGATCAGAACGAGCCTTTGAACCTGGACTTTATTATAGACCAGGAAGTAATAGAGTTTCCGGATAATGACAGTGTGTTTTACTTTACGGGGCAGTTGAAACGGAAGAAACAAAAATTTCCGCTGGTATCGGAGAGAATGAGGAGGGCAGAAAATGGAAAAGAGGAAATATGCGTATTTAAAGCCTGGAGATATCAGGCCGGAAGGGTGGCTTAGAAAACAGCTGCAGCTGCAGGCCCGGGGGCTGTCCGGGCATCTGGATCTGATCTGGCCGGATATCCGGGACAGCAGATGGATCGGGGGAGACAGAGAGGGATGGGAGAGAGTGCCCTACTGGTTGGACGGGTTTATTCCCCTGGCCTGGCTTTTGGAGGATGAAGCGCTGTAGGGACGTGCAAAGCGATATATAGACGCCATTCTGGAAAGGCAGCAGGAGGACGGTTGGATCTGTCCCTGCGCTTTGGAGGAACGGGGGCAGTATGATGTATGGGCGGCCTTTCTGATCTGTAAGGTGCTGACGGTGTACGGGGAGTGCAGCGGGGACGGGCGGGTGGAACAGGCGGTTTATGCCGCGTTAAAGCAGCTGCTGCCCCACAGCAGTTCTCATACGCTGTCCGGCTAGGGGGGCGGCCCGTTGGTTCGAATGCATGATTCCCCTTTTATGGCTGTATGAGAGACGGCCGGAACCGTGGATGGAGGAACTGGCTTATGTACTGGAGGGCTGCGGCATAGATTATGAGAAGCTTTATGCCAGGCTTTCCTTTGAGAAGCCCGGGGTTTCTTCCTATTGGACTTATTTAAATTATGTGGTGAACGTGGCCATGGCGCTGAAGTCCAGGGCGGAGATGAGCCTGCTGACAGGGGAGGAGCCGGATGTCTTTGCCCTGGATTTTTACGGAAAGCTTACAGAGAAGCACGGCATGGCCATCGGGCATTTTACCGGGGATGAATGTCTCTCCGGAACCAGTCCGGTTCAGGGCAGCGAGTGCTGCAGTATTGTGGAGGCCATGTATTCCTATGAGGAGCTTTTGTCCATAGGGGGGAATCCCTTCTGGGGAGATTTGTTGGAACAGACGGCATTTAACGGCCTGGCGGCCACGGTCAGCGCCGACATGTGGACGCATCAGTATGTGCAGATGACGAATCAGGTGGAATGCACCAGAATACCGGAGGGGAAGGCGCCCTTTAACTTCAACGGCGGGGATGCCCATACCTTTGGGCTGGAGCCCCATTTCGGGTGCTGTACGGCAAATTTCAACCAGGGATGGCCTAAATTCGCGCTGTCATCCGTCATGAGAACGGAGGATGGCCTGGCGGTGACGGCGATTGCGCCTGTCAGCGTGGAGACAGAGGTGTGCGGAAAGAAGGTGAGTTCGCAAAGGGAGTGGGGAGCCCCCACACACCCAAGGGGAATGTGTGGCATATCGGGATTATCATGCAGGCGCTCACCTCCGGGGATCGGGAGGAGATACAGGAGTGCCTGGATATGCTGGCAGGAACCCATGCAGGGACGAATTACATGCACGAATCCTTTGACCCTTCGAATCCGGCAGCGTATTCCAGGCCGTGGTTTGCGTGGGCTAACACGCTGTTTGCGGAGCTTTTAAATAAGCTGATGGAGGAAGGGTTCTGGCGGTGAGAGAACCGGGAAACTTAAACTGGTTTGATTTTCGGATATCCGGAACCGTTTTGGCAAAGAGGAGGAATTCCCCCGGCTTCGCTTAGGGTATGGGGGCGGAGCCGGGGGAAGCGTGTCCCGGGAATGAGTTAATACAATTCCGAGACATCAATATAGAAATCTTCGTAAATATGCACCTTTATCTTATCCTGGAAAGAATAAGTCTCCGGCGTGAATTCTTCCTGCTCAAAGTAATTGACCAGGACTTTTTCCGTGCGGGGGTCAATGATCCAGTATTCCCTTACAGAGGCATCCATATAAAGGTTCAGCTTGCGGACATAGTCCAGGCTGGCCGTGGTGGGGGAAATGATTTCGATGATCCAGTCCGGGGCGCCGCTGCAGCCCTTGTCGGTCAACTTACCGGGATCACAGATCACGCTGATGTCGGGTTCCACGATGGTGTCGTGGTCTTCAAACAGCTTGACGGCAAAGGGGGCAGGGTAGATTTCGCAGCCGCCTTTTTTGGAGCGGATATAATCCCGTATGGTTCCTGACAATTCCATCAGGATTTTCTGGTGAATGCGGCTGGGAGCTGCCATATAGTAGAACTGGCCGTCGATCAGCTCCGCACGGACGTTTTCGGGAAGATTGTAATAGTCTTCTTCGGAATAATAATACTTTTGAGCTAATTCCATAGTAATTTCCTTTCCAGGTTTTCCTTTTCGGAAGGGCGGTAAAAATTCAGTATCTGTTCCCGGAGGCGGCTCCCTGTTTACCCATAAACCGCACTCACTATCTCCCCTGCCATCTTCGGTTTATTCATAGTATAAATATGAATATTGTTCACACCGTTCTCCCGCAGGTCACGAATCTGCCGTATGGCATAGTCGATGCCGGCTTTCCGCATGTCTTCCTTATTATCCCCGTAATTGGCAATCAAATCCGCCAGGGCCTTGGGCACACTGGAGCCGGAGAGGCTGACGGTGGTGCCGATCTGCCTGGCCGTGGTGATGGGCATGATGCCTGCGCAGATGGGGATGGTGATGCCCTTCCTTTCCGCCTTTTCCAGGAAAGAATAGTAGTAGTCATTGTCAAAAAACAGCTGGCTGATGAGGAATTCCGCTCCCGCGTTCTGTTTTTTCACCAGATTGTTCAGATCCGATTCCATGCTGAAGCTCTCGTAATGCTTCTCCGGATAGCATGCCCCTGCCACATGAAGCCCGGTATGCTCCTTCAGGAAGCCCATCATATCGTTGGCGTGGGCAAAATCCCGGGACTGAAACTGCTCGTCACTCATGTCTTTGGGACGGTCTCCCCGCAGCGCGAGCACATACGCTACCCGGCGCTCCTGCAGGCTCTCCGACACCCGGAGCAGATCCTCCTTCCGGCTGCCTACGCAGGTCATATGGGCGATGGCATCGATTTTCAGCGTGTTCTGTATGTAGGAAGCGATTTCCACGGTCTTGCCGCTGCGGCTTCCGCCCGCGCCGTAAGTGACGCTGATAAAGTCGGGGTTCAGCTTCCCCAGGGAATCCAGTACCTCGAAGGCCGCTTCAAACTCCCCGTCCTTCTTCGGCGGGAAGACTTCAAAGGAAAGCGTTCCTTTCTGTGCAAACATATCTTTTAACATGATAAAATCACCTGATTTCCTTAATTTGTCTTGATTTTAGGACACAAATATCGTAACATAAAAAGGAATTCATTTCAAGGGAAAGGTAGTTACGATTCACGGAAAGCGACTGAGAACGTTACTGTTCATGGCTTCGCCGTTCACAGCAACATGATGCACACATACAATTGTTATGAATTGAGCAAAGTGTGCTCATTTTGGCGCCTGCTGTCAAAGCAGCCTGATTGGTTGTCTGGGATTGTCCGTGCAGGAGATGCACGAAAATGCCCCGCAGTGCTGCCAAGTGAACGGTAACCTGAGAACAGTCCATACAATCGGCTTCTTGCGGTCAAGCCGCCATGTGAACAGTAATGCGTGGATTGTAACAAAAGGTGCAGCGAATACGATGGAAAAGCAGGGATTTCAGGGGACAGGGGAATATGTGGCCAGCGAGGAGCTGATGGCCAGTGTTAATATTGCAATCGCGTTGAAAAAACCCCTTTTAATCAAGGGGGAGCCGGGCACGGGCAAGACAATGCTTGCGGAGGCCGTGGCCAAGGCCCTGGGCAAGCGGCTGATTATCTGGAATATCAAATCCACCACCAAGGCCCAGGAGGGGCTGTATGTCTACGATACCATTCAGCGCCTTTACGACGGGCAGTTCGGCGAGGAAGGGGTGGACGACATCGCCCATTACATCAAACTGGGTAAGCTGGGGGAGGCCTTCGACAGCGAAGAGCAGGTGGTGCTTCTCATCGATGAGATAGACAAGGCGGATCTGGAATTCCCCAACGATCTGCTGTGGGAACTGGATCAGATGGAATTTTATATCAATGAGACAAAACGTACCGTAAAGGCGAAACAACGTCCCATCGTCATCATCACCTCCAACGCGGAGAAGGAGCTGCCGGACGCGTTTTTGCGGCGGTGTATCTTCCATTACATTGATTTCCCGGACAGGGAGCTGATGGAGGAGATTGTGCGGGTGCATTATCCCGATGTGGAGGAGAATCTGCTGAAGAATGCCATGGAAGTATTCTATAACATCCGGGCCATCCGGGATATCAGGAAGAAACCCAGTACTTCGGAGCTGATTGACTGGATCAATGCCCTGCAGATCGGGGGGATTCCTGCGGATACCATCCGCAGGGCCCTGCCTTTCGTGGGCGTGGTGGTGAAGAAGGACGAGGATCTGCAGCTGGTGCGCAGTGAGCCGAACCTGTAAGGCGTGTCGGAGAAAGTATTGTAAACAGGCTTTTGGGGCATGTCAGGAAAAGTGCCATTCCCGATACAGCCGTGAAGGTGGGATTGACGGCAGTAAAGGGGAAGGAAGGCTTTTATGAGAAGTTCGGGTTCTCCTGCGGCAGTTCGGGAATGAAAAAAAGGATTGAGATAGACGGTATGGTAGAAAGGGGAGAACAGCCATGATGTATCCATTTATGACTTTAGAGGATAATACGGAAATTGTTCATTCGGAGCAGCTGGAAAATGGCGAGGTAAAAGTATATGTGGAGACGCCGGATGAGAAGGACTGTTTTCATAATATGACTTGCTATCTGCCTTCGTACCGAGTAGAAGTAAACGGTTATTCAGAAAACGAAGTGAATTATTATCTTGATATTATCAGGTCTACGGCGCATTTGATTTTTGAGTTTTCTCGGGAAGGGGGATTTATGAATGCCTCAGGTTTTTAAGATAGGTTCTTACTGGATCTATTTTTGGGCAAATGAAGGAAAACCGAATGAACCAGTGCATGTGCATGTATCGGAAGGTAATCCGGAAGAAAACGCAACTAAGATATGGATTACGGCATCAGGGAAATGCCTGCTTGCACATAACCATTCAAATGTGCCGCCTAAAGCATTACGTAATATAATGAGGATCGTAGAAGCGCGTAGTCAGTATGTGATTCAGAAATGGATTTCCTTTTTTGGATCGGCAACATATTATTGCTGAAGAAAATATTGTTGAACAGCCGTGGAGGTGGGATTGACGGCAGTAAAGGGGAGGGAAGGCTTTTATGAGAAGTTCGGGTTCTCCTGCGGCAGTTCGGGAATGAAAAAATGGATTGAGATAGGCGCTATATAAGAAAGGAAGATAGATGGGGCAGATTGCGAATCAGATGTTTGTGGAGTGGTGTTATAAAATAGCGCAGAATATAGGACGGAACAAAGGCGTTCCGTGTAATAAAAAGAGTTCTACGGACAATCTGAGCCTGGCGACGGGGGAGGAAGGTTTGGCTGACCATCAGATAACAAAGGTTTATTTTGTGCGCCACGCACAGCCGGAGCATATGTGGGAGGATGACAGAACCAGGCCGTTAACCGCAGAAGGCAGGAAAGATACCAAAATTGTAACAGACTTTTTGGCGAATAAGGGGATTGACGTATTTTACAGCAGCCCATACAAAAGAAGTTTTGATACGATTGCGGATACCGCCGTCTGTTATGGGAAGGATATCATTGTAGACGAAAGGCTGCGTGAAAGAGAAAAGGGCATCAACGGCAATGAATACGGCATGCTTGAAAAACGTTGGGCAGATCATGATTACTGCGAAGAAAACGGTGAATCCCTCAACATGGTGCAGCGCAGGAATATAGAGGCTCTTACGGAAATACTGGACAAAAATCAGGGCAGGAAGGTTGTGATTGCAACACATGGGACGGCACTTAGCACCATCTTGCATTATTATCATTCGGATTTTGGATGTAAAGATTTTCTGCGCATAATAGACTGGATGCCATACCTGATTGAGCTTGACTTTGACGGGAACAAGTTATTGGCAGAAAAGGAACATTGTTACGTGGAGAAAGTATTTGCCGGGAAAAAGCGGGCCGACAAAATGGAATGAGCGCAAGATGCCGATGCGCAGAGAATTTCTTTTCGCGGTGGAGGTGAAGAAAGACGGGAATGTGCCAGCCGGTGCGCAGGGAGCAGAATCCATAAAGGAGAATACGGTTATGGAAAATATTTTTGAACAGGTGGAGAAAAATATAGACAGCCTTGTGGAAAACAGCGTAGATTGGAGTGCCTGCGCCTCCAAAGAACAGCTTCAGGCGGCGCGGGCAGGAGAGCTGAAATTACCGTTCTTTGACAGGGAAGTTCCCCGGGAGTGGTTAAAGGGTATCAAAGGGAAAAAGGTTCTCTGCCTGGCAGGGGCGGGGGGCCTGCAGGCGCCGCTGCTTGCCTGTGCCGGGGCTGAAGCGACGGTTATCGATATTTCGAACAAAATGCTGGAGAAGGACAGAGAGATTGCAGGAAAAGAAAATCTGCAGATTGAAATCGTAAAAGGGAATATATGTGATTTATCCATGTTTGGTGACGGCCGGTTTGATTTCATCATTAATCCGCCGTCGCTGATGTACATTCCGGATTTACGTGTTGTATTTCGGGAATGTTTCCGTGTACTGGCCAGGGGAGGGGCTTTTATTATGATGGCTCCCAATCCAGTCAATTACTTGTGCGATTACATTGACGATGAGAACGGAGGATACTATAAGGCTGTCCACAGGATGCCTTTCTGTTCCAGGGATTATGATGCTTCCGGGTGGATTGAGTATGGGCATACAATGGAAGAGTACCTGGGCGGCCTGACTGACTGCGGTTTCTGCATAAACGGGTATATGGAATGCCAGATGGATGATATCACGGAGCTGCACTTTATGGTACGGGCGATAAAAAACGGATGAGCGGGTGTTGCCATAACGAAATCGTAAAATGGCATGACAAGCTGAATGACGCAGGAATCAAATAAACTCAGGAAAGAACATGGCGGGGAAAAATAAGATATGTTCATAAAATTTTTCGAAACATTAAGAGAAAAAGGCCTTCGGGTAACCCTGGGAGAGTGGCTCACCTTCCAGGAGGCGTTGGACAAGGGGCTCTGCGGCAGTTCCCTGACTCAGTTTTATTACACGGCACGGATGATTCTGGTGAAGAGCGAAACGGATTTTGACAAATTCGACATGGCCTTCGACGAGTGCTTCAAGGCGGCCCAGAGGGAGACGGAAGTGGGCAAGGAGATGCTACGCTGGCTGGACAAGTCGGACATGATGGAACTGGCCCACGAGGAAGCCAGGGACCATATGAACAAAATGGAGGATCTCCAGATTGACAAGGAGGACGTGGAGGAAAAGTTCAGGCAGCGCCTGAAGGACCAGGACAGCGAGCACAACGGCGGGAGCTTCTGGATCGGCACCATGGGCAAAACCTCCTTCGGCAATACGGGCGGCAACGTGGGCGGCGTCCGGGTGGGCGGCAAGACCGGCTACCAGTCCGCCTTTGCGGTGGTGGGGGCCAGGAAATACCGGGATTTCAGGGACGACCGGGTTCTGGACAACAGGCAGTTCCAGATGGCGTTCCGGAAGCTCCGGCAGTTTTCAAGCCGTCTGGACATCCCGGAGACGGAACTGGATATCAACGGCACCGTGGACAAGACCTGCAACAACGGCGGCTGCCTGCAGATTGTCATGCAGAAACCCCGGAAAAATGCGGTGAAGCTTTTGCTTCTGATGGATTCCGGGGGCACCATGATTCCCTTCAGCAGCCTGCTGAACGACCTGTTCCAGGCGATCCACAAGTCCAATCATTACAAGGATGTGAAGACTTACTACTTCCACAACTGCATCTACAGCAAGCTCTACAAGACCCCGGAGTGCGAGAACGGGGACTGGGTAGATACGGAGTGGATGTTCAGCAATGTGGGGAGCGACTACAAGGTGATCATTGTGGGCGACGCGGCCATGGCGCCGGAGGAGCTCTATTCCGATACGGGCAATTACAGAGGCCCCAACGGCGGCCTGTCCGGTTATGAATGGCTGCAGCTGATGAAGAAGAAATATAAGAAAATTGTGTGGCTGAACCCGAAGATGGCACCGGGGCGCGCTCCCTGGCGGGAGGCGGAGACGGCGGTGAAGGAGCTGTTTCCCATGTACAAGCTGACGGTGGACGGGCTGAACCAGGCCATGCAGAAACTGATGTCAGCCCGCTGACAGTAGATGGATTGAATCAGGCCATGGTGAAGCTGATGGCGGGCTGATGAAAGTTTTTCCGGCATTTCCACATCAACTGTGGTAGGAATGCGTTGGATATCTTTATCTGCCCGGCTATAAGTGGGAGAGGGCAGAATTTGCATAGAAACAATAATAAACTGGTAAATGTAATATGTTTCAATACAGTAGGAGATATATTTATTAATGGGACAATTATATACAATTGGTCATTCTACCTATCCGCAGTTTCACTTTTTAGAGCTTCTGCGGAAATATGACATTCAGTATGTATTGGATGTCAGGAGCACGCCTTTTTCAAAATATGCATCCCAGTATAACAGTGATTGTCTGCGGGAATACTTAGGCCCCAATGGAATTCAATATGCGGCAATGGGGAAATATTTTGGTGCAAGATGGAAAGACAGGAGCATGTATCATGCGAACGGATATGTTGATTTTGAAGCAGTCCGGAACTCGGATATATTTATAAAAGGGAAAATGAATGTGCTTAAAGGCCTGGAAAATTTTAATATCGCACTGATGTGCACGGAAAAAGCACCCATTGACTGCCATAGAGCGATAATGGTAGCCAGGGGATTTGAACTTGATGGTGTGGATGTAAAACATATTTTGCATGATTTTTCCTGCATTACTCAAAATGA
>CAJTSY010000072.1 GCA_910578995.1 uncultured Acetatifactor sp. | reverse complement strand
TTCAAGGGCGTGGAGGACAGGCTGGGCACCCAGATGCGCGCCGTGGGCGAGGTCATGAGCATCGGCAAAAATTATAAGGAGGCCTTCCAGAAGGCAGTCCGTTCCCTGGAGACCGGACGTTACGGCCTGGGCCTTGTTCCGGCCCTGGAGGAAAAATCCAGGGAACAGCTGTTGCGGATGCTGGCCACCCCTTCCAGTGAGAGGCATTTTGCCATGTATGAGGCGCTGAAGAAGGGAGCGTCCCCGGAGGAACTGCACGAGATCACACATGTGAAGAGATGGTTTATCGACCAGATGGAGGAGCTTGTGCAGGAGGAACAGGAGCTTGTAAAGTCCAGGGGCGGCCTGCCTTCCGACGAAATGCTGTCCCGGGCCAAGAGGGACGGATTTTCAGATAAGTACTTAAGCCTGCTCCTGGAGATTCCCGAGGAGCAGATCCGGGGGCGCAGGATCAGCCTGGGAGTGGAGGAGAACTGGGAAGGGGTCCATGTCAGCGGCACCCCGGACAGCGCCTATTACTATTCCACCTACAATGCGCCGGACAAAAATCCCGTAAATACCGAAAAGCCCAAGGTGATGATTCTGGGCGGAGGCCCCAACCGGATCGGCCAGGGAATCGAGTTTGACTACTGCTGTGTCCATGCATCCATGGCCCTGAAGAAACTGGGATTCGAGACCATCATAGTCAACTGCAACCCGGAGACCGTGTCCACGGATTACGATACTTCCGACAAGCTTTACTTCGAGCCCCTGACCCTGGAGGACGTGCTGAGCATCTACAGGAAGGAACAGCCCGTGGGCGTCATCGCCCAGTTCGGGGGACAGACGCCCCTGAACCTGGCGGCGGACCTGGAGAAAAACGGCGTGCGGATCCTGGGCACCGCGCCGGAAGTGATCGACCTGGCGGAGGACAGGGACCAGTTCCGGGCCATGATGGACAAACTGGGGATTCCCATGCCGGAATCCGGTATGGCCACCACTGTGGAGGAAGCCCTGGAGATTGCCCGCCGGATCGGCTATCCCGTGATGGTCCGTCCCTCCTATGTGCTGGGGGGCAGGGGCATGGAGGTGGTGTACCACGATGCCAGTCTGGCCGATTATATGAAGGCCGCGGTGGGCGTGACGCCGGACCGCCCCATTCTGATAGACAGATTTTTGAACCACGCCACGGAGTGCGAGGCGGATGCCATCAGCGACGGAACCCATGCCTTCGTTCCGGCGGTTATGGAGCACATCGAGCTTGCGGGAATCCATTCCGGCGACTCGGCCTGCATCATTCCCTCCAGGCATATCTCGAAGGAAAATGTGGCCGTCATCAAGGAATATACCAGAAAAATCGCCGAGGAGATGCATGTGCGCGGCCTGATGAACATGCAGTACGCCATCGAGAACGACAGGGTATATGTACTGGAGGCAAATCCCAGGGCCTCCCGCACCGTGCCGCTGGTGTCCAAGGTGTGCAACATCCGCATGGTGCCCCTGGCCACGGAGATTATCACGGCGGATATCACGGGACGCCCCTCCCCGGTGCCCGGGTTAAAGGAGAAGGAGATTCCCTATTACGGGGTGAAGGAGGCGGTGTTCCCCTTCAACATGTTCCCGGAGGTAGACCCGGTCCTGGGACCGGAGATGCGCTCCACCGGGGAAGTACTGGGACTTTCCACGTCCGTGGGCGAGGCGTTTTTCAAGTCCCAGGAGGCAACCCAGACCAGGCTGCCCCTGGAGGGGACGGTGCTCATCAGCGTAAACCGCAGGGACAAGGCGGAAGTGGTGGAAGTGGGGCAGGCTTTTAAGGAAGCAGGTTTCCGGATCCTTGCCACAGGCACTACCTGCGCCCTGCTGCGGGAGGCGGGCATCGAAGCCGGACTGGTGAAGAAGCTCTACGAGGGCAGGCCCAATGTACTGGATTTCATTACCAACGGCGAGATCGACCTGATCGTCAACTCCCCGGTGGGCGACGACAGCGAGTATGACGACAGTTACCTGAGAAAGGCCGCCATCAAGGCAAAGGTTCCCTACATGACCACCATTGCCGCGGCCAGGGCCACCGCGGAGGGAATCCTCCATGTGCAGAAGGTGGGCAACGGGGAGGTGCACTCCCTGCAGAAACTGCACTCCCTCATCAGGGAAATTCCCCGGCCTTAGGCTGTGGGAGTCAGGAAGCCGGGGCCTGGAGGACCAGGAGAAAGGACGGAGGAATGTATATTATCAGCAAATCCGACGAGCGGAAACAGCGGGAGCGGGAGGTTCTGAAGACCTATCATTATGACGACAATGCATCTGCGGAAGTCCGTGAATACGCGGAGGGGGCCGCAGAGGGGATCCGCCAGGCCCTGAAAATACTGGAAGAGAGGAAGAGATAACGGGGATGCATGATTTCAGTGACCTGAAACTGGCCATCGAGGCCTTAAGCGGGGGAAGCAACACGGTGATCCTGGACGACATGGGTATGCCCAGCATCGTGGTGGCGGTGCCGAAGCTGTACCTTTCGGACCTGCTGGACGGGGCGCCCCGGGTTCCCCATCCGGCATGGCTTGTGGACGGTATGGAGAAGGACGTAATCTATGTCAGCAAGTACATGAACATTGTCAGGGATGACAGGGCCTACTCCCTGCCCGCCCAGGATCCCAGGGTGTTTTTCACCTATGACCAGGCCATAGATTTCTGCCTGAACAAGGGAGCCGGATGGCATCTGATGACCAATGCCCTGTGGGCCGCCATTGCCCTGTGGAGCAAGAGGAACGGAACCCTGGCGGAAGGAAATACCAACAACGGGGAGAACTTCTACGCGCCCCACGAAAAGGGCGTTCCCTCCTCCGGCTACCGGGATACGGTGTACCGGACCGCCACCGGGACGGGGCCTGCCACCTGGTTCCACAACCACAATGTGTCCGGTATTGCGGACCTCACCGGGAACCTGTGGGAATGGGTCAGCGGCCTGCGTCTGCTGAACGGTGAAATCCAGGTGATCCCGGACGGAACCGCGGCTGCCTTTAACCGCAATATCCACAGGGCGGACAGCCACTTATGGCATGCCATCACGGAGGAGGGCGTGTATTCCGCCCACGGGGAGACGAACACCCTGAAGCTGACCTCCCGCTGCCCGGGGGACGGCATAGAGGCGGACCATGTGCTGGAGGGCAGTCCGGTGTATGATACTTCGATAGAAAATTACGCTTTTACCGACAGGGAAAGCACGGGAAACTTCGGATATTATGACTGCCGCTTCAGCGAGCTTCGGGCGGCCGAGGGCGTGAAGATCCCGCTCCTGATGAAGGCCCTGGCCCTTTACCCGGAGAATAACACGGAGCGGGACGGCATCTTCGTAATGCGCAATTACGGGGAGCGCATGGCGGTGAGGGGCGGAAAGCACGACAGCCGGGACCGGGCGGGACAGTTTGCCCTGCATTTTTATAATCCCAGGTATTACCACGGGGGCAGCGCCATCGGGTTCAGGTCGGCTTTCGTTAATCTGAACGGGGACAGGGTGTAGCAGGGGCGGTTGCCGCATTCTGCTTATTGCGTGTATTATGCTGCCGTGGGCGGCGAAACCGTGAACAGTAATTTATGCTGCCGTGGGCGGCGGAACTGCCAGGTGTTTTTTGTTTACAAACATTGAAACTTAAAGTATAATAGTTGACGACATATCCACATTTTTATGGTGAATATGCGGAAAGAGAGGAAAGCGGTATGCAGAGATGGAAGCGCAGGGCGAAATGTGCTTTGGCATTGGTGGTGGCGGCAGCTTTGGCCGGCAGCAATGCGGACGGCCTGCTGCTGTCGGCATTTGCGGAGGAGAACGTGCAGAGTGCCGGCGGGCAGTCCGGGGGGGCAGCTGAAGAGGCTGAGAACCCTTCAGATATTCCTGTGGCAGACCCTACGGGGGAGGCCGGGCAGGATGAGGATGGCGTGGTGACTGGAGAGGGCGGGGTACTGCCTGACGAAAGCGGTTTGGAAGAAGGCCGTGAGGAGGATGTGACGGGGAGCGGTGTTTCTGAAAGTGACAAGGCAGAGCAGGCGGACGAAAAAGGGGAAGTTCCTGAAGAGGGAACAGACACTGAGAATCCTGAAGTGGAAGAATCCGGAGGGATAATTTCTGAAGATGATTCTTCCGGCAGGGATGTGGAGGAAACAGAAATTACGGATCAGCTTACAACGGAACCAGAGGTGGATCCGGATGTTGAAGCTGTAAAGACCCTGATGGCTGCACTTTTATCTTTGGAGGCAGTCAGGGAACAGGGCGCGGAAGAGCGGGCGGAAAGCTTTCAGCAGGCACAGGAGGTATATGCCGCGTATGAGGCTTTAACTGAAGAACAGAAAGCACAGATTGAGGGGGCAGATGGATTATTTGCCCAATTATTTGCATGCTATGAGGAGATGGAACAGTCTGAGCAGGCAGAAGAAATTATGGAAGAAATCGACCTGAGTGACTGGATTTTTCAGGAGGGTGGATTTGGTGTATGGCCGGATGAATCCATGGCTGTCTGGTCTCTGGAAGGAGAACCGGGAGCACAGGCAGAAACGAATCTGGAAGGTGCGAAGCAGGCTGTCTTGACTGCCATGAGGAACTGGGAGCCGTCGGTTGATATTAGCAGTTATAACGTGTATAAAAATGATTTTGGATTTTTTCTTGCGGATTTAATAAATTATAATCCTGAATTATTTTATATAAAATTAGGTCAAGATGGATGTGCATGTTTTTACAATGAGACAAGTGGACTGATCTCAACAATTAAGTTGGTGTATAATGAATATACACGTGATCAGGTAGAGGAATATAAAAATGCTTTGGAGAAAGCTTATACAGAAGCGATCACCAGCGAGAGTATGACGGACGTTCAGAAGGCAAGGGCGCTCCATGATTACCTTGTTCAGCATATGCAGTATGATACGGCATTGGTGAAAAGAAATGCCTATAACGCTTTAGTTGAGGGTACGGCGGTCTGCCAGGGCTACAGCCTGGCATATGCCGCGTTGCTTGCCAGGGCCGGTATCAAATTTGATTATTGCAGCAGTGATTCCATGAATCATATGTGGAATTATGTATTGCTTGATGGTCAATGGTATCATGTGGATGTCACATGGGATGACCCGGTTAGCGACAGGGTTGGATATGTACGGCACAGGTATTTTCTGTGCAGTGATACACAGATGGCCAGTGAGGGAGTGGATGGCCATCATGACTGGGCAACAGCACAAAGCTGTACAAGCACTGTTCATGATGGGGCATACTGGAAGGACTGGGAAGGTACGGCTCCCTTGTCAGCAATCTTTTATATCAATGGGGGGGAATACTATGTTCGTTCCCAGGGAGATTATGGAAATAAGACCATTTCTGTGATTTGCCGTAACAATAATACAGAGACAACAGTGTGTACGGTACCGGCGGTCTGGAAAAATTCGGAAGGATACTGGCCTGGACATTACTCGGCTCTTTCTTACTATAATGGTAAATTGTATTTTAATAATCAAAATACATTATATGCAGTCAGGCCTGGTAGCAATGAGGAAATGACTGTTTATGAATACCAGTTATCGGGAGGGAATTCCGTTTATGGTTCTTTGGTATGCGGCGGTAAGATTGTCTCCGAGATTGCAGCGAGTCCCATTGCTGAATCGAGGCGTGAAACGGTTGATCTGCCAGAACTGCCGACTGGTACAATAACCAATAAGGAAACTGGCGGTTACCAGACAGATTATGTATATGACAGAACATCAGTGCCAGAACCGGCAGCAGATCATTTTACTACCACGAATGTCGGTGCAGCGATGACATTTGAATGGTATAAAAACAGTGTGGCTGCTGCCAACAGACTGGGATCTGCACCCATGGATGCAGGAACTTATATTCTGCGGGTTAAGGCTGCGATGACGGATAGTTATGAAGCTGCCATGCTTGATTTAAATGTAACAATTGCCCAAAAGGAAATTACAGTCACTGTTACAGCACAGAACAAAATTTATGACGGAACTGCTGATGCCAGTGTGAAAGCTTCCGTGGCAGGTGTAGTTTCTGGGGATGATGTAAGTATAACAGGCCTTACGGGTAACTTTGCGGACAAGAATGTAGGAAATGGTAAAAAAGTAAATCTTGCAGGAGGAAAACTGACTGGAGCCGCTGCTGCTAATTATATTGTGGAAATGCCGTCTGAAACTACAGCAGATATAAAAGCTCGGCCGGTTACGGTTACTGCCGATGACAAGGAGAAGACATACGGCGATGAGGATCCGGCTTTTACTTATACGGTGAGCAGTGAGACTCCGCTGCCTTCAGGAGAGACGCTGGAGGGCAAGTTAGAGAGGGAAGAGGGAGAGGATGTTAAGGAAAACGGCTATGTGATCGGCCAGGGCACCCTTACCATGGCTGCGAATCCTAATTATGAAATTACTTTTAGATCAGGACGTTTCACAATTAAGCCTGCGGAATATACTGTTACGGTAAAAACGCCCCAAAGTGTTTTCCTGGGAAGAGGTACATTCCAGCAACCTGTTGCCAGGCTGAAGAATGGAAGTGAAGTGACTGGAACATATACATACAGTTATTCTGGAACGGATTACACTTATGAAAATTTGGTGGAGGCTTTGGCAAAATTGCCTCTTGGAACGAAAAGTTCTATACAATATTCATTTGCACCTGTAAATGGAAATTACACAGGAACAGGTTCAGGCACTTTTTCTTTTGAAGTGAAAGAAATTGAATTTATGGCAGGGGATGAGAGCGCGACCGAGGCGAACGCAGTTACCGTGAAAAAAGATGCAGTTTACGGTGACAGTTGGGCAGATATAGTGACCATCGGCAGCATTACGGCATATGCAGGCGCCGAGAGCGACAGTGATCCGGCACACTTCTCCCTGAATGTAAGCGGCATGCCTGAGGCCGGAGACGGACGGGTTTTCCGTGTACTGTATACGGGCAGATTGGGTGGAAAGGATTATAATGGAGAAGAAGTCTGCAGCGGCACCGTAAACGTGGCAAAGCGTACCATCACCGTGACGGCAGGAACCTACCAGGTTACCAAAGTTTATGACAAAACGGTAAATCCCGGAACTGCGGCAGGAGAACTGGCCCTGGGCAATATTCTCAGCCAGGACGCCGGCAAAGTAACTGTGACAACAGCTCCTGTGGCATACAGCAGCCCCAATGTAGGCGGACAGGCGCGGATGATGCTTCCCCTTACTCTTTCCGGGGATGCGGCCGGTAATTACACACTGGGCAGCGCCACAGTGGAAGTTCCCTGCGCAATTACGCCGAAAACGATTGTACCGGTTCTGGAGGTCACCGGAACCTACAGCTATACCGGCCAGGCAGTTATACCGGAGATGACGGTAAGCTACACGGAAGGCGGCGCGACAGAAGCGTTGGCTGTATCAGATTATGAAATTATACTCAGCGATAATATCAATGCCGGAACTGCAAAAGTGGCAGTGAGTCCCAGGGCAGGCGGCAACTATACATGGGCAGGCAGTGTGGAGGGAACTTTCCTTATCAGCAAGGTAGATTATCCTTATGCGAGAACCGCGGAGCTGTCTGCAAGATACGGGAATGACGCTTCGTTTGATCTGGCGTCCCTGCTTCCCGAGGGATATGTCCTGGGCAGTGTCAGCGTGGCGGACAGCGATGCCGTCCTGAAGGGGATTCCCACAGTGAAGGGTTCCGTGCTCAGCTACACTTTGTCCGCTGACAGGGCAAAAGTGGGACGGTCCGCCCTGGTTACTGTTCCGGTGGCGGAGAGTACCAACTACAATCCTTTTGAACTGGTTCTTACGATAACGATGTCCGATAAACTGGAACAGGCGGATTTCCATTTCAGCCAGTCCGTTGTGGACAAAGTGTATGGAGACAGCGATTTTGTGGCCGAAACGGTGAATGCGGCGGAAGGCAGCAGCTTGAGCTTTACCAGCAGCAATCCCAATGTGGCCGTTGTGGACAATACCGGAACAGTGCGGATCATCAGTGCAGGCAGTACTGTGATAACCGCCTGGGCTTCCGAGACGGACGAGTATCTGCGTGGAACCGCGGTATGTACCCTGCAGGTTGCCCGGAAGGCCCTGGGGTGGGATGCCGGCGGACTGTATGCCGTTGACAGGGAAGGTACAGTTTCGGAACAGAGAAAGGCCAGCCTGTACGGCGAGCTGAAGGTAAACGGGATTCTGGATGCCGACAGGGAGGCGGTGACCTTTAACTGTCCCGCAGGCAGACTTGCAGGTACCTATGGCGCAGTCACGCCCGGGGTGCAGAGGGTATTCCTGGCATGGGCGGATCCGGCGAATCCGGCAGTGCTTCAGGGCGCGAAGGCATCCAATTATGTGCTTCCTTCCGTTCTTCCTGAATGCACGGGCAGGATCAATGCGGTGAACGGCAGTCTTCAGCCGCCGGCCGAGTCCACGGAGAAGGTGCAGTATAACCTGTCCATGGAGACCGGCATTTCCCAGGTGCCCCCGGCATTTGCAGGCATCGAGAGCCTGAACACGCCTGCGAAGATTGAATCACAGATGAAGCTGAACATTCAGCGGCAGGCAGCAAGCGTGCCTGAAGGAAACACTGTAGTCTATGATGTGACCCTGATGGTAAATATCAACGGGGCGGGGTGGCAGGCAGCGGGGAAGGACAATTTCCCGGCTGACGGCCTGACCATTACCCTTCCTTATCCCGAGGGAACCAGTAAGGATGCCAATGACTTTATCGTCTGCCACCTGTTCACCCAGGATGGGAACGGCCATAAAGCAGGCGAGGCGGAATATCCTTTCGTGACCAAGACGGATGCGGGAATCCGCTTTAAGGTAACCGGCCTCTCCCCCATTTCCGTGGGATGGACCAAGGCAGGAGAGCTGAACAATGCTGTGGAGGTGGGCAGAAATGATTCTTCCGCCTCTGACGACCGGCAGAATGCGGCGGTGCAGAGTCCGAAGACCAGTGATGAAAATACCATTCTGTGGTATCTGGTGTCCATGATTGTATCCGGCGGACTGTTGGCCGGCATGGCATTCAGGAGAAACAGGAAAAACTGCAGATAGGAACTACAGTCCAAATGTAAATGGAAAAGGAAAGGTTCATGGCGGAGGCGTCTGTCATGGACCTTTCTGCGTGAGATGGGCGGTTCCGTTAAATGTGGAATGGAAGTCAGGGCGGCCAGGTGAAATTCATGCCTGTAAAATTTGTAAAAATTAGCTTTGTAAAAAATATGAGAATATTTCCAATATTTCATTGCATAAGCAGGCAAAAAGTTATATAATAAAAAATATCAGCCATATCTTATGCGCTTTATCCATAGTTTACAGAAAAAGGGAGAAAAGATGTCTGCTATGTCTTCATTTTCGATAGAGGAAATTCTTCGCACGGCAAGGGAGGCCGGGGCCAGCGACGTCCATCTGGCGGCCGGGACGCCTCCGAGGATGCGTGTCAACGGTGTGCTCGAGACCATGAATTATTCCAGGATAACACCTTCCGATACACTTGACATTCTGATTTCAGTGATGCCGGAGGTTCAGCGTCAGCGTTTTGAGGAGAGAGGGGAATACGACTTTTCCTTTGCCGTCCCGGAATGCGGGAGATGCCGTGCCAATGCCTACAGGCAGAAGGGAAGCGTGGCTTTTGCCCTGCACCTGGTGGATGCAAAGGTGCCTTCCCCGGAGGAACTGGGCATGCCCGCATCCGTTGCCGGGCTGTATGAAAAGGAAAGCGGGCTTGTGCTTGTCACGGGGCCTTCCGGAAGCGGCCGGTCTGCCACCCTGGCCTGCCTTGTGGATCAGATCAACGGGAACCGGGATGCGCTGGTTATCACTTTGGAGGATCCCATAGAGTACATGCATTCTCATAAGCGCGCCATGGTCAGCCAACGGGAGATGGGCCTGGACAGCAGGTGCTATGCGGATGCCCTGAGGGCGGCCCTTCGGGAGGACCCGGATGTGATCCTGGTGGGGGAGCTCCGTGATCCCGAGAGCGTCAGCGAGGCTGTCACTGCGGCGGAGACGGGGCATCTGGTGCTTGCATCCCTTCATGCCTCCAATGTGGTCAATGCGGTGGACGGTATACTGGACGTGTATCCGCCCCACAGGCAGGAGAGAATCCGGCAGCGGTTGGCGGAGGTTCTGGAGGCCGTGGTGTCCCAGCGTCTGATTCCCGCAGGGGATGGCCGGGGAAGGGCGGCGGCCTTTGAGGTACTGCTGAATACCCCACAGGTGCGCCGTATTATACGGGAAGGCAGTGCGGAAAAGCTGCAGGCCGCCATGCACGGCGGCGGGAAGGAGGGCATGCTTTCCCTGGAAAAGTCTGTGGGAAGGCTGTACTCCGACGGCAGGATCAGCAGGGATGCGGCGCTGCGCTATGTGCGGAACCCGGAGGATCTGGGGGATGCGGGAGCTGCCCCGGGATGATTTTCCGCCTCCGTACCACGCTCAGGGGAGGGAGACCATGTTGTTGGTTTCCCTCAGCCAGTACGGATATTTTCAGCTTAATACAGCATATTGTTCAAGAATTCACAAATTCAATCATTCCGCCCCGCTTGTCCGGGCAAAAATTTCTGTTAAGAGAATTGTATATCTGGTTTGGGAAAGACATCGGTAAAAGGATCATTCCTGGTTCAGGAAAAAGTCAGTACAGATGCAGGAGGTAGCTTATGTACAGTACAGTTGTTTCCGGGGCGCTTCATGGCGTCTCGGCTTATCTGGTATCCGTGGAGGTTGACATTGCCAACGGACTGCCGGCGTTCTTAATGGTGGGCTCCCTGAGCACGGAGGTAAGGGAATCCCGGGAGAGGGTGACGGTTGCCCTGAAAAATGTGGGCTTGAGCCTGCCTCCGAAGCGGATAACCGTCAATTTGTCACCGGCAGACCGGAGGAAGGAGGGGACTGCCTTCGACCTTCCCATTGCGGTGGGGATGCTGGAGTCCCTGGGCCTGATTCCGCCGAAGGCAGCGGAGGGAATCCTGTTTCTCGGGGAACTGGGACTGGACGGCGAGATTAAAAAGGTGCGCGGCGTGCTGCCCATTGTGCAGGCTGCGTCGGAAGGCGGCATCAGGCAGTGTATTGTTCCGGCAGCCAATGCGAAGGAGGCTGCGGTGGTTCCCGGAATGACGGTGTGGGAGGCGGGAAAATTCCTGGACATCCTGCATTTCCTGATGGCGGAACGGGGGAGACGGGGTGATATCCTGGAGACGGTTTCCGTGGATACGGACCGGCTGTTTGGCGGGGAAGGCGTTGAAGGAGGGAAAAACGCGGAGGACCGCCTGGACTTCTGTCAGGTGACAGGGCAGGAAAGCGCCAGGAGGGCTGCGGAGATTGCTGCCGCGGGCTTTCACAATCTCCTGATGGTAGGGCCTCCCGGGGCGGGAAAATCCATGATAGCGAAGCGGATTCCGGGCATTCTGCCGCCCCTGACCCTGGAGGAGAGCCTGGAGGTGACTGCGGTGGTCAGTGTGGCGGGGCTTATGGAGGAAGGGGAGGCTCTGGTGACGGAACGCCCGTTCAGGAGCCCACACCATACGATTTCCCAGGCGGCGCTGATCGGGGGAAGCGTCCTGCCCAGGCCGGGCATGATATCCCTGGCCCACAGGGGGGTGCTTTTCCTGGATGAACTGCCGGAATTTCAGGGAGCGGCATTGGATGCTCTGCGGCAGCCCATGGAGGACCGGAATGTGAACATAGCGAGGGCAAGCGGGAATGTCACCTATCCCAGCGACTTTATGCTGGTCTGTGCCATGAATCCCTGTCCCTGCGGCTATTATCCGGATGCAAACAGATGCCGCTGTTCGAAGACGCGCATCAGCAGATATATGGGAAAGGTGTCCGGACCGATTCTGGACAGGATAGACCTGTGCGTGGAACTGCAGGCAGTAAATTATGCCAGCCTTAAGACAAAGGCCAGGGGGAAGGGAAGCGCGGAGATACGCCGGCGGGTGGAGCGGGCAAGGAGGATTCAGGAGGACAGGTTTAAGGACACCGGATACCGGTTTAACGGGGACATCGAGGCGGCGGCCATGGAGAAATACTGCGCCCTGGGCCAGGAGGAACAGGGGTGCATGGAACGGTTGTATAATTCCCTGCAGCTCAGCGCCAGGGCATACCACCGCATCCTGAGGGTGGGAAGAACCATTGCGGATCTGGACGGGGAGGAGCAGATTGGGGTGCAGCACCTGATGGAAGCGGCATTTTACAGGCCGTCCATGGAGTACTGGGGGCGCTGACGGGATGGAACCGGGGAGAAGGGGGAGCCGGAACCGTGGGAAGTCTGAAGAGGGGAAGTCGGAATCGTGGGAGGCCTGAAGGGGAAGAACGGAGGCAGGGAAACCTGAAGAAGAGAGGCCGGAACAGTGGGAGGCCTGAAGAGGGAGGCCGGAGGCAGGGAAACCTGAAGAAGAGGGGCCGGAACAGTGGGAAGCCTGGAGAGGGAGGGCGGCCGGAGCGAGGGAAGCCTGAAAAGGGGGTGCCGGAAGGCGGGGGATACCAAGGAGAGCAAAACCGGACGGGGAACAGAGAATAGAAGGAGGAGCGGATGAAGCAGGAGGAATGCAGGGAACGGGAAAAAATGTACGCCTGCTGGCTGTGCAATTTTCCGGGAATCAGAAACGCACAGATGCACAGGCTTTCGGAACTTTGCGGGGGGCCGGAGGGAATTTATCATGCGGGCAGGGAACAATGGGCGCAGGTACTCACCCTGAAGCAGGTGGAAAGTCTGGCCGATTATACGGAGAAATGGCCTCCCGAAGCAAGGTACCGCGAAATGCGGGAGGAGGGAATTGAACTGGTGACATTTGCGGATATGGACTATCCGGAACGTCTGAGAAACATACCTGACGCCCCTTTTGCGCTTTTTGTCAGGGGACATTTGCCCAAGGACGAACCTCCCGCCATAGCGGTCATCGGGGCAAGGGAATGTTCCGAATACGGAAGGTTTGTGGCCCGGGAACTGGGAATGGCGCTGGCACGGCAGGGTGTGGTGGTGGTCAGCGGCATGGCAAAGGGGATCGACGGCATCAGCCAGGAGGCTGCGCTGGAAGCCGGGGGCGTCTCCGTTGCCGTACTGGGATCCGGCGTGGATGTCTGTTATCCTGCCCAGAACAGAAATCTGTACAGCCGGCTTCTTCAGCGAGGGGCGGTTTTGTCCGCTTACCCTGTCGGCACGCCCGCCCGTCCGCAGAATTTTCCTCCCAGGAACCGGATTGTAAGCGGGCTTGCGGATGCCGTGGTGGTAGTGGAAGCCAGGGCCAGAAGCGGCACGCTGATCACTGTGGACATGGCTTTGGAACAGGGACGGGAAGTGTATGTGGTGCCCGGCCGGGTGACGGACAGGTTAAGCGACGGCTGCAACCGGCTGATCCGCCAGGGAGCCGGGGTGTGCCTGAGCCCGGAAAGTTTTTTTGAAGAAATTCTGCAGCTGCGGGAAAACAGAAAAGAAATCAAAACTAAACGAAAAAACATTCATCATGAAAACAGCCCGGAGTCGTCTGAGGAGCCCGGGAGAAGAGGGAATCTCGGAGAACCCGGGAGAAGAGGGAATCTTGGAGAGCCCGGGAGAAGAGGGAATCTTGGAGAGCCCGGGAGAGCCGGAAATTCCGGGGAACCTGTGAGAATCAGAACCTCTGTGAGAACCGGAAATCCCGGGAAGCCTGGAAGCACCCGGAGATCCGGGGAAGGAATGACCGGCCTGCTCGAAAAGCGACTGGCAGATCTTCCGGAAGATCTCGCCCGGGTCTGCAGGGTACTGGATTTCACCCCCAGGACGGCGGAGGAAATCGGAAAGCTGCTGCCGGAGGGATACCAGGACAGGCAGCTGATTCCCTGTCTGATGCAGCTGTGCATGGCGGAACTGGCCATCCAGGTGAGTCCGGGACAATTCTGCTTAAACGGAGGGAGGGAACACCGCAAATAGACATTCCGAAAAAGGGATAAAAAATGTACCTGCAAAAAAATCGCATATTGAGCTGACACCGGGCGTTTATCTGTGGTATACTTATAGGCAGGCGCTGAAGATGAAGTCCTGCGGATTCGGGTATATCGGGAATCGGGCGTATCAGGAATATGGCGGCATATCAGGAATACGTGCCGCCGCAGCGGGATGGTATGGCAGACCGGCACGGCAGACTATAGGGATGTACTGGTCTGCCATGGATAAAAGGCAGGGGAGGCAAGCTATGCACAGAGACAGTACGAGAGTCATTCAGATAGGGGACAGGAAGATCGGCGGGGGCAATCCCGTTCTGATTCAGTCCATGACAAATACGAGGACCCAGGATGTGGAGGCTACGGTGGCCCAGATCCTGGAGCTGGAACGGGCGGGATGCGAGATCATACGCTGCACGGTGCCTGACATGGAGGCGGCCAGGGCCCTCTCCCGGATCCGGCAGCAGATACATATCCCGTTGGTGGCGGACATTCATTTTGACTACAAAATGGCAATCGCCGCCATGGAAAACGGGGCCGACAAGATCCGCATCAATCCGGGAAATATCGGCGGCCCGGATAAGGTGAAGGCTGTCATAGAGGTGGCCGCGGCCAGGGGAATCCCCATCCGGGTGGGCGTCAACAGCGGCTCCCTGGAGAAGCGCCTGTTGGAAAAATACGGCGGCGTCACGGCGGAGGGAATCGTGGAGAGCGCCCTGGACAAGGTGCGGATGATGGAGGAGTTTGACTTTCACAACCTGGTCATCAGCATCAAGTCTTCCGATGTGTTGATGTGTGTGAAGGCCCATGAGCTGCTAGCGGAGAGAACCGATTATCCGCTTCATGTGGGAATCACGGAAGCAGGTACGGTGCACAGCGGCAATATCAAGTCCGCCATCGGACTGGGCCTGATCCTGCACCAGGGAATCGGGGATACCGTCCGGGTCTCCCTGACAGGGGATCCGGTGGAGGAAATCCGTTCCGCGAAGCTGATCCTGCGGACGCTGGGGCTGCGCAGGGGAGGCGGCGAAGTGGTTTCCTGCCCTACCTGCGGGCGGACAAGGATCGATTTGATCGGTCTGGCGGCAGAGGTGGAGAAACTGGTTGCGGATTATCCCCTGGATATCAAGGTGGCGGTGATGGGCTGTGCCGTGAACGGACCCGGGGAGGCCAGGGAGGCGGATCTGGGCATAGCGGGAGGCCAGGGCGAGGGGCTTCTGTTTAAAAAGGGTGAAATCCTCCGGAAGGTGCCGGAGGAGCAGCTGTTGGATGCACTGAAGGAAGAGTTGGATCACTGGAAATGATGACGAAGGCAAAACCGTTTTTTGAAGTATTCCCTACTCTGGAGATCAAGGGAAAGCTCCGGGACAGACTGGAGCAGACAAGCGTGGAAAGGGTGTCCGCCACAAAACAGAGGGACAGGATTTCCATCTATTTATATAGTACAAGGCTGATCACTAAGGAGGATATCTGGGCGGCGGAGAGGGAGATCAAGGCCCAGCTTTTTCCGAAGGCCTCCCTGACTGTCCGTATATTCGAACGGTTTGAACTGTCTGCCCAGTATACGCCGGAGAATTTGATGGAGGTCTACAGGGACAGTATCCTGGCGGAACTGCAGGAGTACAGCCATGTAGAGTACAATGCCTTCCGGACGGCGGACATTTCCTATCCGGAATCCGGCGGGGTGGAACTTACCATAGAGGATACCATTCCCAACCGGAGCAAGGAGCCGGAGCTTATCCGGGTGTTGGAAAAAATACTGGTGGAGCGCTGCGGACTGGCTGCCGGGGTCAGGATCATTTATAAGGAAGCGGGCCCTCGGAAGTATCTGGGGGATGACGAACTGAAGATCCGGATGAGGGTGAAGGACATCGTCCTGGGCGCGAGACTGGAGAATGCAGGCGAAGGGATGCAGGCGGAAACGGCCGGCGGCGCAGGCGGCAGGAACCTGAAATCCGGGGACGGCGCAGGCCAGGCAGACAGAAAGACCTTCCAGGGAAAACCGGAGGGAAGCGGCTTCGGAGGCGGAAACAGATGGAAGGATCAGAATGTATCTGCCGGGCCGGCTGCGCCAGGGGGTGAGAGCCAGGGCTTTGGCGCCACGCACCAGGCGGGGGAGGGCGGAGCGGCCTTCCGGCGCAGGGGCGACTTCAAGCGTGGGGAATTCCGCAGGGGAGGCGACTATGGCCGCACCCTGAAGCAGTCCGACGACCCGGATGTGCTCTACGGCAGGGATTTTGACGAGGAGGCCATCCCCATCGAGGATATCATAGGCGAGATGGGGGAGGTGACTATCCGCGGAAAGGTATTGAAGACGGACAGCCGCCAGATCAGAAACGAGAGAACAATTGTCATGTTCGACGTGACGGATTTCACGGACACCATGACGGTGAAGCTTTTTGCCAGGAACGATTATGTGAAGGAACTGACGGACAGCTTAAAGAGCGGCACCTTCGTGAAGATCAAGGGGGTGGCCACCCTGGATAAATTTGACCACGAGCTGACCATCGGCTCCCTTACGGGCATCCGGAGGATTCCGGATTTTACCACCGTGCGCAAGGACACGGCGCTGCATAAGCGTGTGGAGCTGCACTGTCATACCAAGATGAGCGATTTCGACGGCGTCTCGGAGGCCAAGGACATTGTAAAGCGGGCCTTCAAATGGGGCCACCGGGCCATCGCCATCACGGACCACGGCGTGGTGCAGGGATTTACGGACGCTTTTCATGTATGGCAGGATCTGTGGAAGGCGGAGAAGGAGAAGTGCAAGGAGAGGGGGGAGACGCCGGACAGGCAGAAGTTCTTCAAGATCCTGTACGGTGTGGAGGCTTATCTGGTGGATGACCTGAAAGAGATCGTCACCTGGGACAAGGGCCAGAAGCTTGACGGTGATTTTGTAGTATTTGATATCGAGACCACCGGATTTTCCCCTGTGAACAACCGGATCATAGAGATCGGCGCGGTAAAGGTAAGCGGGGGAAAGGTGGCGGACCGGTTTTCAACATTTGTGAATCCCCAGGTACCCATTCCCTTTGAGATCGAGAAGCTTACGGGGATCAGGGACGACATGGTCACGGAAGCCCCCCTGATCGAGGAGATCCTGCCGCAGTTTCTGAATTTTGCGGATGGATGCGTGCTGGTGGCCCACAATGCGGGATTTGACATGAGCTTTATCCTGGAGAACGCCAGGCGCCTAGGGATTCCCCTTGCCGAGTGCACCTACGTGGACACGGTGGGCATTGCCAGGGTGCTTCTTCCGGATCAGGCAAAGCACACCCTGGACGCGGTGGCGAAGACGCTGAACATTTCCCTGGAAAACCATCACCGTGCGGTGGACGACGCGGAATGTACGGCGTGGATCTTCCTGAAGTTTATCCAGATGCTGAAGGACAAAAAGATACATACTCTGGCGGAGCTGAATGAACTGGGGGCTTCCAGTGCGGATCTGGTGAAAAAACTTCCCACCTACCATGCCATTATCCTGGCCAAGAACGACCTGGGGCGGATCCACCTCTACAAACTGGTGACGGAATCCCACCTGACCTATTACGCGGGGAGACATCCCAGGATACCCAAAAGCCTGGTCCAGAAATACCGGGACGGCCTTATCCTGGGCAGCGCATGTGAGGCGGGGGAGCTTTACAGGGCCCTGCTGGACGAACAGAGCGAGATGCAGATCGCAAGGATTGTCAATTTCTATGATTACCTGGAGATACAGCCTGTGGGGAACAACAAGTTCATGATAGCCTCAGAGAGGATACGGAATATCAATTCCCTGGAGGATATTCAGAATGTGAACCGGCGCATCGTGAAGCTGGGGGAACAGTTCCACAAGCCGGTGGTGGGAACCTGCGACGTCCATTTCCTGGATCCGGAGGACGAGGTGTACCGGCGGATCATCATGGCGGGAAGGGGATTTGAGGATGCGGACGAACAGGCGCCCCTCTTTCTCCACACCACCGACGAAATGCTGGAAGATTTCGCCTATCTGGGAAGCGACAAGGCATATGAGATCGTAGTGACTAACCCTAACCGGATCGCGGACATGATAGAATCCATAGACCCGGTCCGGCCGGACAAGTGCGCGCCGGTGATCCAGGACAGCGACAAGACGCTGACCAAGATCTGCTATGACAAAGCCCACGAGATCTATGGGCCCAACCTGCCCGAAATCGTGGAAAAACGCCTGGAAAAGGAGCTCCATTCCATTATCACAAACGGGTTTGCGGTTATGTACATTATCGCCCAGAAGCTGGTATGGAAGTCGGTGGAGGACGGGTACCTGGTGGGATCCAGGGGCAGTGTGGGAAGCTCTTTTGTAGCCACCATGGCCGGCATCACGGAGATTAATCCCTTAAGCCCCCATTATTACTGCGGCAAATGTTACTATGTAGACTTTGACAGCGAGGACGTGAAGGCCTATGGCGGCAAGGCGGGGGTGGATATGCCGGATCGGAACTGCCCGGTATGCGGGGAGCCCCTTCACAAGGAGGGCTTTGACATCCCCTTCGAGACCTTTCTGGGATTCAAGGGAGACAAGGAGCCTGACATTGACCTGAATTTTTCCGGGGAATATCAGTCCAAGGCCCATAAGTACACGGAGGTGATCTTCGGGGCCGGGCAGACCTACCGGGCGGGAACCATAGCCACCCTGGCGGACAAAACCGCTTTCGGGTACGTGAAGAATTATTTTGAGGAGCGACAGAAGCACAGGCGCAAAAGCGAGATCGAGAGACTGGCCATGGGGGTGGCGGGAGTGCGCAGGAGCACGGGACAGCACCCCGGGGGCATTGTGGTGCTGCCCATCGGGCAGGATATCAATTCCTTTACCCCGGTACAGCATCCGGCCAACGATATGACCACGGATATCGTCACCACCCATTTTGATTACCATTCCATCGACCATAACCTGTTAAAACTTGACATACTGGGACACGATGATCCCACCATGATCCGCATGCTGCAGGACATGACCGGACGGGATCCCCTGACCATTCCCCTGGACGGGAAGGATGTCATGTCCCTGTTCCAGAACACGGACGCCCTGGGGGTTACACCGGAACAGATCAGGGGCACGAGGCTGGGAGTCCTGGGAATTCCGGAGTTCGGCACGGACTTTGCCATGCAGATGGTCATCGATGCCCAGCCCAAAGCTTTTTCGGATCTGGTGCGCATCTCGGGACTGTCCCACGGCACGGACGTGTGGCTGGGCAACGCGAAGGACCTGATCATGAGCGGTACGGCCACCATCTCCACGGCCATCTGCACCCGTGACGACATTATGACCTACCTGATTCAGATGGGAGTGGAGCCCAGTCTGGCATTCACCATCATGGAGAGCGTCCGGAAGGGCAAGGGGCTGAAGGAGGACTGGATCAAGGCCATGAAGGAGAAGGATGTGCCTGACTGGTACATCGACTCCTGCAAGAAGATCAAGTACATGTTCCCCAAGGCCCACGCGGCCGCCTATGTGATGATGGCATGGCGCATCGCCTACTGCAAGATCAACTATCCCCTGGCCTACTACGGGGCGTTTTTCAGCATCCGGGCCAAGGCTTTCTCCTATGAGCTGATGTGCCAGGGACAGGCCCGCCTGGAGGCGGTGATGGCGGATTACAAGCGCCGCATGGATGCCGCGGCTGACAAGGAGCCGGGGGCTGTCCCGCTTACCAACAGGGAGGAGGCGGCCTACGGCGACATGCGGATCGTGCAGGAAATGTATGCCAGGGGCTATGAGTTTGTGCCCATCGACATTTTCACGGCACAGTCCCGCTCCTTCCAGATTGTGGGGGACAAGCTGATGCCCTCCCTGAACAGTATAGACGGACTGGGGGACAAGGCGGCTGACGCCATTGTGGAAGCGGTTAAGGACGGACCTTTCCTGTCCAAGGACGATTTCCGGGAGAGGACCAAGGTGTCCAAGACCATGACGGACCTGATGCAGTCCCTGAACCTGCTGGGGGATCTGCCGGAGTCCAACCAACTGAGCCTGTTTGATTTCTAGTATGACCCACACCAATTACCACTATGTTTCACGAAGGATAAATTTTCGGCCTGCTAGGCGGAGGAGGGAGGCGATGCGGTGGCATCGTTGACCGACGACAACGACGCAGACGGAAATTTAGACAAATGAAACATGTGGTTAATTGGTGAGGGTCATACTAGTATAACCTGCGCCATGGTTGGTGCGGCTTTCGGACGGAAGGTAGTCTTTCAAAGGGCTGCCTTCTTCTGAAAACAAGATATATTTCGACAAGAATTCTGAAAATAAAAATAAGTAAAAAATTTCAAAAAAATGCTTGCATATTTCAAAAAAGTGTTGTATTATATACAAGTACCGCGGGTGCGGGAAATACAAAAGGAAATTATGGCTGATTGGTCAAGCGGTCAAGACGCCGCCCTCTCACGGCGGAAACAGGGGTTCGATTCCCCTATCAGCTGCTAATGAAACTTTGAAATTTTATTGTAAGATTTCAAAGTTTTTCTTTTTA
>CAJTSY010000071.1 GCA_910578995.1 uncultured Acetatifactor sp. | reverse complement strand
ATTAAATGAAACAGCAGATCAGGAAGCGGCAGACGACAAACCATCGGAAATCAGCGGGCAGTTTCTGATACCGCAGACATAGCGTCACAAAACAGCGTCCCTGGCGTTCCGAACCGGGGGCGCTGTTTTCATGCCATAAATGAAGGTTCCGGATTCCTGTTGACAAAGTACTATAGAAGTCGTAATATAGAAACAAGACAGTTAAGCGGGCGGAAAAGTGAGAGGAAAATATGGTGAAAATGGAAAAAACATGTGAAAACTTTCTAAATGAGGAAAGAAACCTGAGCAGCGCGGAGACCATAGTGATGAAGACGATCTGGGACGCGGGGGAGGATATTTCGGTGCCGGATCTGATGGCGGCTCTGAAGGTGAAATATGCCAAAGAATATGCCAGGACTACAGTGCAGACCTTTCTGCTGAAGCTGTCGGAGAAGGGCTTTATCCGGGTCTACCGGAAGGGAAAGCTGTCCTACGTCCGTGCAGTCAAAGGTGAGGCGGACTACAAAGCGAAGCTTCTGCAGGAGCAAATGGACTTCTGGTACAGGGGGAATCCGGCAGAGCTGGTCATGGGCCTGTTCCATGCCGGAGGAATGACGGAAAAAGATAAGGAGCAGATCAGGAGGGCTTTGGATGGACTGGACGATTGAATTCAGCTGGGGGATCCTGCTGACATCTTTCACAGGGAGCTTGTTTTTCCTGTTCTGGCGCCTTGCCGGGCGGAGGCTGGAGAGAGCCGGCCTTGCCGGCGCCGAATTTGGGCTGCTGAAGATGACGGTAATCAGCTTTTTCCTGCCGGCGGCCTATGCATTTCTAAAGGAGAATATGTCACTTCCTTCCGCATCGATTCTATGTCGTCTTGTGAAAAAACGGACACTATGGACGCGATCTCTTCAGTTGGGTAGTTTTTCCGGATCATTTTGAGCACAGATTCCCTGGCGGCCTGCTGCAGCATATCGGCTCTTTTTTTCTCGTTTTTCTTTTCAGCTTCTGCTTTGGCCAGTACCTGTTTGTTTTCAGCCTTCGCTTTGGCCAGTGCCTGTTTGTTTTCAGCATCCGCTTTGGCCAGTGCCTGTTTGTTTTCAGCCTTCACTTTGGCCAGTGCCTGTCTGGCTTCAGCTTTCGCTTTGGCCAGCGCCCGTTTCTTTTCAGCCATCGCCTGCGCCAATGCCTGGCGGCTTTTTTCTTCCGCTTCAGCGATTGCCTGTCGTTTCTCTTCTTCGATGATTCTCCCAACCTTTGTCATCTTGATCATCCTCCTTATATGATTTGCGGTTTCCGTGTCGATTACCTTATCTGTGAAAGCCAATATACCTGACAGTACAAAGATCTGCTGTCGCCTGTCCTGGAGCCTTGCCGCCAGTTTCACGGTTTCACGTATTTTTTGTTCTTTCTCAGCGCGCTTCCGGTAGGAGAGGGGCAGTATGATGAATTCCATCAGTTCCTCTTCGTCTAAAGGTTCCTTCTTTTCTACTTTGCATTTCAAATGCTGATATATTCTGCCGGAATCCAGTTCCGAGAGGAAAGCGGGTTCCAAAGTCACTTTGACTGCCCCGATATTGTATTCGGCGGATACATTTTTTCGTTCGATATCCCCGGTGTATATGACGATCATGCGGAGCGCCGGGCAGTCTTTTTTCTCCTTCAGATAGCGGTTGGCTATTCCTGTCAGATAATTCAGGTATTTTATCATGTCTTTTTTCCGGTATTTGCTTTCGTAGTCAACTATGGCCACGGTACTGTCCGCAAGCTCGAACAGATTGTCCAGCCGCAGCTCGTTTGCCCTGATTGTCGGTATGTTGGTTGGCAGCACAGTCCTGATTTCCGGCAGGTCCAGTCCGTAAACCCGGAAAGCCTTTCCCTTGAAAGATTCGGCCAATTCTTTGCTAATGATATCTTTGCTCTGGTAAGCGACACCTTTTCCCTTCGCAGGAACTGGTTTCTTTTTATGTGTCTGCCTGGTTCTTTTTGTCTTTGTTCTGTTTTCTTTCATACAATTCCCTTTCCTCTCTCAGGCGCATAACGGCGAAATCCTGCATCTTCCGGCAAAATTTCGACGCCCAAACGGCTTCGCAGGAAAGGCGCGTCTCCCTTCCTGCGTTGGTTACATTTTACTTTCCATGGGATAAAGGCTCCCGCCTAGCAAGAAGTTCGATGAGACGGAATCTGCGTTTTATGCGGATTCCGATTGTCCTGTTACAGAAAGGCCGGACGGCCTTTGAATGACTGTTGGATTTGAATTCATTGCCTGTATTTAGAGTAGCATGATATGAGGGGAAATGCAAGAGGATTTTCCGGGATAGATACAAACCGACAGATACGAACAATCCTAATGGGCGGGCTGTCCGCCCAGTCCGCCTCCAAATGGGGGCTGAGGGAGGTGGGGTTCTGCGTGTACGGCCCGGAGGCCTGCCATACTGTTTGCCGTTCTGGAATATGCGGCGGAATACAGGGAGTATAAGGATTCCTGTACCTGCTTTTTTGGATGCCTGTCAGATCATTCGCCATGATGACGGACGGTGATGGAAGCATATTTTCCAGGAGAGAAGGGGGAGATGCTTCAGTGAGAGTTATGGGGCCGCAAGCGCCCGGTTTGAGGACAGGGTGCCTGCGGTTACCGGCTTTTCGCATCTTTGCGGGCTACAGCCGTGAATTCTCCCGGGAGCCTTTCGTCAGTCCATGCCGGATGTTCATCAAATTTTTCCAACAGAAAACCGCAGTCGGGGGTGTTCAGGTTATTTTATCGTGAAATGGCTGCGGGGTCAATTGGCTGTTTGATATTTTTAGGAATTTTCAGAAATCTTTTTTGGGAAACGATAGAATTTCTGGGGATATAGAAATTATTGAGCCATCAATTTCCAGAAGAAGGATTTTCGGAGGAATTGATGTTGAGATGGCAGTAAAAATGGTAAACGAAGGCGGAAGTAACGAGGGCAGGAGGAGGCACACCTTCAAGGTATGCCTTGCCGCAGGAAACGGGTTGTGGTATACTGAATTTGCCGAAAGGGGCTGTAACAGCTTCGGTAAGCAGGATATTTGGTGGACATTTGTGGGGGAGAAGTCATGTGCAAGAGGCTCTTTATTTACAGTATAATGGCGCTATGTGTGATAGCGCTTTCAGGATGCGGCGGGAGAATGGACAGGCAGACAGGAATGGATTTTGCTGGGGAAACGGGATCTGAGGAGGCGGGAGAGGGAGGCCCGGAAGTAGAATGGGCTGGCGCAGCTGTCGGAGAGGGGCCGAAAGGGTCTCGAGATGGCACAGCCGCCGGAGAGGGGCAGGATGGAGCTCAGGATGCCATGACTGCCGGGGAAGCAGGCAACGGTGCAGGCGTGTTGGTTGATGGGGAGGCAGCAGGTCCGGAAGGACAGAACCAGGAAGCAGGCAAAAATGCAGGGGTACAGTCCGGAGATAGGGCAGGAAATTCGGAGACAAAGTCTGAGGCAGCATCGCAGGATTCTGCAGCCGGGAATGGCAGCATTCAAGGAGACACAGAAGTAAAGAACGGGACAGATGGCCGGGTTTCGGGAGCAGCAGACGATACGGAAAAGGAACCTGGATTGCCCGGAGCACTGAAGGTAATAGGGACACAGCTGACGGATTCACGGGGCACGCCTGTGCAGCTCAAAGGAATCAGCACCCACGGCCTTGCCTGGTATCCCGAGTATGTCAATGCGGCGTGTTTCCGGCAGTTTAGGGAAGAATGGGGAATGAACGTAGTGCGCCTTGCCATGTATACCGCGGAATACGGCGGTTACTGCACGGGCGGAAACCAGGACGAACTGAAGGAATTGATAAGGGACGGCGTATCCTGTGCCACGGACTGCGGCATGTATGTGATCATCGACTGGCATATTCTGTCGGACGGCAATCCCAATACTTACCTGGAGGAGGCAAAGGAGTTCTTCGGGGAGATTGCGGAAGAATATGCGGAATACACTAATGTAATATACGAGATATGCAATGAACCAAACGGAGGCGTCTCCTGGAGCGACGTAAAGGAATATGCGGAGCAGATTATAGAGGTGATCCGGGGAGAGGACGAGGACGGCCTCATTCTGGTAGGCACGCCTAACTGGTGCCAGTATGTGGAGCAGGCGGCGGCAGATCCTATTACGGCCTATGACAACATTATGTATACGCTGCACTTTTATGCGGCCACCCACACGGACTCCCTGCGGGATGCCATGACGAAGGCTGTGGAAGCGGGGCTTCCTGTTTTCGTGTCGGAATACGGAATCTGCGACGCCAGCGGAAACGGAGCGATTGATAAAGAGCAGGCGGACAGGTGGGCGGAGCTTCTGGACGAATACGGGATCAGCTATGTGGCCTGGAATCTCTCTAACAAAGCGGAGACTTCCGCCATCCTGAAAAGCAGCTGCGGCAAGGTAAGCGGGTTTACCCTGGAAGACCTCAGCGATTCCGGAAAATGGCTTTATGAGAGGCTGGGAGCTGGAGGAAGCGGCGCCGCAGGAGAAAAAACAGCGGCAATACATCCGTAAGCCACTCCGGGGAAACGGCAGGCAATACGGCGGAGGACAGAGATGGAGGTTTTGCTTCGGACGGACAGCTCGGAAATGGAAGTAACGGATTAGGAGAAGAAAACGCTGCAGGGAATGCCGGTTGGAGGAATAAAATCGGCGGGAAGTATACGAAACGGAGTTATCATGAAAAGTTTTCGGAGCAAAATGATCTGCATTCTGCTGGCCATGTCACTGATTCCGTTGGTGATGGCAGTCATCTATTCTTACCGTATTTCAAGCAGAAACCTGTATGAGAAAATGAACCAGACGGAAGTGGCATTTGTGGAATCTATGGCCCATGTGGTTGATAACGAGCTTCAGCGTCTGACCGTTAATATAGATATGGCAATATCCCAGCGGGAATTTCAGCATGCCGTGAATCAGCTGGGGACTGCCAGCTCAGACGGTACACGGTGGAGGGCCATGCAGGATATGAATAAGGTGGTAGGTGGAATTTTCGGAAGAGGAGATGCCGTATCCGGTATTTATGTCATTGCACAAAACGGATATACCTGCGCCGTGATGGACGAATATCATCTGAATTTGGACAGATTTATGGAGGAGGATCCATGTTTCATTGAGAACATGGGCCTGGGTGCAGTGGTGGCGGAGGGGATTCGTTCCATGGGGGACGGTCGGGAAGCCATGATGTTCGGAAAATTGATCAAGGATGTGGCGGATAAGGGCAACCTGGCGGAGATTGGCGTTGCGCACTTTGCTGTTGATCCGGTAAAATTTTCTTCCGTGATAGCGCAGAACGAGGAAGACAGCGCGTTCTTTCTGCTGAATCAGGAAGGACAGATAGTGACGGCACGGTGTGAGGCACAGGAGCAGGATCTTTATCATCGGATGATTCAGGAACAGCAGAAAGAGATGCGGGAGAAGAAGGGAATTATTCCTGTCTCGCTGGGAACAGAGAGTCTGGTGATGATCTACAGTATCTCTCCTGTTTATCAATATCAGGTGATCCGCTGCATTCCTTACTCAGTCTATAACAGCGAGGTGGAGAACATTATCTGGATGCTGGTGCTCTTCTCCCTGGTGTACGCGGTTTCGGCTGTTCTGGTTTCGGCTTTTGTGTCAAAGAGCATATCCAGACCTATTCAGGAGCTGAGCCGGGCCATGGGGTATACGGAAAAGGGTGATTTTGCGGTCCGTCTGGAATCCGGCAGAAGGGATGAGATGGGGAATATGATGAGAAGTTTTAATCATATGGTAGAGCAGCTGGATTCTCTTTTTACCCAGACGATAGAGGATGAAAAGGCGAAGAAAAATCTGGAGATTTGTTCGTTGCAATATCAGATCAGTCCTCATTTTCTATACAATCTTATGGCGTCTGTGCGTTCTCTGGCAGTGATCGAAGGAGCAGAGGAGACAGGGGAAATGCTGGGAGATGTTTCCAGGCTGCTGCGGAATACGGTAAGTTATGCAGGAATGCTTGTGCCCCTGTCTTTTGAGCTGGAAAATATACAAACCTTTTTAAGTATTCAAAATGCCTGTCACAGCGGTCTGATTTCTCAGCAGATCCAGGTGCAGGAAGGGATACAGGATTTGCTGGTGCCCAATCTAATCCTCCAGCCCATTGTGGAAAATGCCGTGTTCCACGGAGCGGATCCGGAATCCGGGGAGGTGTGGGTTGAGGTATCGGCAAAGAAGCAAGGGGAAGTGTTGCTGCTGACGGTCAGGGATCATGGCTGCGGTATTTCCCGGGAGGAACAGAGAAAAATATTGGAAGGGCAGGCCAGGGGAGAGCTGATCAGTCATGTGGGACTGCGGAACACCAAGGATAGAATTCGGCTGAATTTCGGCAGCCCATATGATTTGCTTATAGACAGCGAAGGGGCGGGTACCCGGATTCTGCTCTTTCTTCCGATACTTCACAGGAATCATGAGACTACAGAGATTTAAAAAAGGAGGCATATTTTGATTCATGTAATGCTGGTAGACGACAATCAGTTGATACTTCGAGGCCTGGAACGTATATTGGACTGGGAGGCCAACGGCTATCTGATCGTGGGTAAGGCGATCAACGGAAAGCAGGCATTGGAGAAGATGGAAAAGGTACGTGTGGACATCCTGTTTACTGACATCCGAATGCCTGTAATGGATGGGATCGAGCTGATTTGTGCCGTAAAGGAACGCTATCCGAAGGTGCGGGTTATTGTTTTGAGCGCCTATGATGATTTCAAATATGTGCGGACTGCCTTTTGGCTGGGGGCTAATGATTATCTGCTGAAACAGGAATATGATGGAGAGACCCTGCTTTGCCTCCTGGACAGGCTGAAGCAGGACAGGAGGCATGGAGATACTGCCCGGAAAGATGCGGAAATTGAAAAGCTGGTTCTTCGGAATCAGGAGAAACAGCCTGAAGATGCCCAGAGCAAATATCTGATTCGCTTTAAGAAATGTATCGAAAAACATTACAGTGAGAATAATCTGCGGGCGGAGGATGTGGCAGAATATCTGGGAATCAGCGTGGGATGGATGGGAAAACTGATCTATCAGGAGACTGCGCTTCATTTTGCGGATTATCTGAATTATTATCGGATTCTGCGGGCAAAGGAGCTTTTGGAAAGCACGAACCTGAAGGTTTATGAAATTGCCGAACGGGTGGGGTACAATAATGTGGAGCATTTTACCAGGGTATTTAAGAAGCTTGTGGGTATGAGCCCCAGCGTTTACGGAGGCAGTACTTCCTGACCGCAAAGAGAGCCGGACGGCTGTTCCATGTATTGAAGGAGAAGGGAACAGGTCAGACAAGCGGGGGACAGCGCAGGGACAAAGGCGCCGGATTATATAAATGGAATACAAATCAAATCAGTGGAGGGGATGCATAAAACAGGGCATGCCCTTTTTTGTACAATTTTCGGGGAGAGTATAATACTTCATGAAAATGCGGAATATATCATTTGTTTTATTGGTGAAATTGTGTACAATCAGAACAACTTGAGGAGGTATTGTAATGAAAATCAGAGTATGCAAGATCAACCGCATGACCAATCCGCTGGGATTTACAAAGGAGCCCAAGTTGGAGGATTTTGAAGGCTGTGTGGTATATTCCGATTTGGAACGTACCGGAGATATGCAGACCGGAGACAGCAGGGTGAACCGGCTGTTCCGGAATGCAAGAAAGAAACTGGAAAGAATGATAAAAAATGGGCGGAAAAGCAAGATAAAACAGGCACAATGACTTCAAAAAAGTTATGCACTTCATAATGTATCATGAAACTGCGGAAAATATCATTCAAATAAGCGCTTGAAGTGATTATAATGATGAAAAATGAACAAGGAAACAAGTTGTCAAGGAGAGAGGCGGGAGCAGATGAGAAAGATGCAGACGAAGATGGAACAGAAGAAACCACTGGGGAAAAGATTGCGGGCAAACAGGGCCAGGCTGCTGATGTTCCTGCCGGGTTTTGCCTTTATCCTTCTTTTTTCCTATGGTCCCATGTACGGACTGGTCCTTGCCTTCAAAGATTTCAATATCGGATTGGGCATTTGGGACAGCCCCTGGGTGGGATGGAAGCATTTCCGGGCATTTCTATCCAATGCCTCATCGCTGCGGGTATTGGGCAACACGCTGAGAATCAGTCTGCTGCATCTGGTATTCGGATTTCCGGCGCCGATCATACTGGCCTTGCTTTTGAATGAATTGAAGCCGGGCTTCTTCAAGAGGGCGGCTCAAACCATCAGCTATCTTCCGCATTTTATTTCCTGGATTGTAGTGGCAGGGATTCTCAGCAATCTCCTTTCCCCGGGAACAGGTATGGTCAACGAGGTTATCAAAATGCTGGGAGGGAAGCCGGTTTATTTTCTTGCGGATGTGAGATGGTTCCGCACCGTGCTGGTGGTCAGCAATATCTGGAAGGGGATCGGATGGGGAAGCGTGGTTTACCTGGCGGCGCTGTGTTCCATACCGCCGGAACAATATGAATCAGCCATGATCGACGGGGCCAACCGCCTTCAGAGAATCCGGTATATCACCCTTCCTTCCATGAAAGGGATCATCTCCATCATGCTTCTGATGCAGGCGGGAAGTCTGATGAACGCCGGTTTTGATCAGGTATTTAATCTGTATAATCCAAGCGTATATGCGGTGGGAGATATTATAGATACATATGTGTACCGTATGGGAATCGGCCAGATGATGTACAGCTTTAACACAGCAGTGGGACTGTTTAAGTCAACAGTGAATTTTATATTGGTGATGACAGTGAATTTTGTGACAAAGAGAATAAATGAGGGTGAATCTGTCCTGTTTTAAGATCCGGGCATCTCATTGAGAACAGAATGGGAAAACGGCATGGGGCAGCGCACAGACAGGAGCGGGAAAGCGGATGAAGACAAGAGGAAAAAGGAGAACGAAACGAAAAATTTGTGCGGCAGACAGGGCATTGATCATATTTTGTTACACTTGTGTCTTTCTGGTGGTAGCAGTGACATTTGTGCCCTTCTGGGAACTGGCCGCCACATCTCTGTGCACCAGAGCGGATGCGGCCAGGAGCGGTATCAGGCTGTTTACGGCAAATCCAACGCTGGATGCATACAGACAGGTGCTTTCTTCCAAGAATATATGGAACAGCGCGTGGAACAGTGTGGTTCGGGTGGTACTCGGAACCGTGATATCGGTAGGACTTACGGCGCTGACTGCTTATCCGCTGTCCAAGGCTGACTTTATCGGTGTAAAATTTTTCACGGTTGCAATCCTCTTTACCATGGTTTTCAGCGGTGGGTTGATTCCTTCCTATTTTCTGATAACAAAGACGCTGCACATGACGGATTCCATTTGGTCCATGATTCTGCCCGGTGCAGTGGGCGCCTATAACCTGATCATCATGCGCAATTTTCTGCGTTCTATTCCCCAGAGTCTGGAGGATGCGGCCAGAATCGACGGGGCGGGAGAAATGTATGTGTGGTGGAGGATTGTTATGCCGCTGTCTAAACCGGTACTGGCCACAGTGGCGCTGTGGAAGGCCGTGGATCACTGGAATGCTTATTTTGACTGCCTGCTTTATATCCGGGACCAGTCGAAATTCGTCCTCCAGATTCTGCTGCGCAGGGTTCTGGTGGAACAGCAGATGGCCATGCTGCAGGAAGGCTTTATGATGGATATGACTTCAAAACCCACAGAGGCAACGGTCAGGGCAGCCCTGATTCTGATCAGTACACTTCCTATCGTATTGGTTTATCCGTTTTTACAAAAGTATTTCATGCAGGGAATTATGCTGGGAGGCGTAAAGGAGTAAAGGCAGAGGGGAGATAGTGTGAAAAAAGTTTCACATTTCTATTTGAGCCGCCCAAGGGGGCATTCTCAGGAATTCCCATCAATATAAAGAAGGATTCCATTCCGTTCAGGAATAGAATAAAGCAACCGTACATGCTGCAATATTCGGTAGTGAAAAGGATCTTTGCCGCGGCGGAACACAGATGCCATTTCACAGGAAATTGCGGAACTAAAGGAAAAGGAGACAGAGTATGAAAGGAAAGAAATTGTTGTCGCTGCTGATGTGTACGTTACTTGCAGCCGGTGCGCTGGGAGCCTGCGGACAGGGGGCAGGGGAAAGCGGGGGAGAGAGCCGGAATCAGTCATCGGAAGTGAAGGAGAGTTCCGGTACAGAGTCCCAGGAAGCCGCCCAGGGTGAAGGAACGAATGAGGAGCAGACCTGGCAGGTGACTCTGGCCGTACCTGTGAATGGACCTGTGGACGAGAAAAACGAGACACTGGACTATCTGAATTCTCTGGTTCCGGGTCTGGAGTTCAAGATAGAGGCCATAGAGATCGGAAGCTACTGGGATATCCTGAATCCCAGACTGGCATCCGGGGAGATTCCGGATATCTTCCACTGCCACAGTGATTCTATGTACCGTTCCTATCTGGAACAGGGAGTGCTGGGCGGCGTGGCGCCGGAGCTGATTAAAGAGTGTATGCCGGAATTTGTGAGTGACCTGAAGGAATGTGATGCCACAGGCGCCTGGAGCCTGGTGCTGGATAACGGTCTGATCTACGGACTGCCCATTGTGACCGGGGAGCGGACCTACAACTTTACCAACGGCTGGAGGATGGATTGGCTGAAGGCTGTGGGAATTGATAAGGTACCGGAGACCGTGGAGGAATATGAAGAGGCTTTTACACGTTTTACCTTCAATGATCCGGACGGAAACGGGGTGGACGATACCTATGGCACAACCCTGCGCGGCAAGGATTCCACCCCCAATCTGTTCCCTTCCTTGTTCGGGGCTTACGGGATCTTCCCGGGTATGTGGAATCTGGCAGAGGATGGGACGCTGAAATTCGGCATTACTGATCCCAGGGGAAAGGAAGCGCTGGAAAAACTGCACAGCTGGTATGAAAAGGGCCTGATCGATCCGGAGTTTATATCCGTGGACGGAGTAGGCCGCACGGAAAAATGGGCCAACAGCAAGGTGGGGGCACTGGTGGATACCACCTATTATAACCTGCAGCCCGGCGATGCGATTTATGACGGCCTTCTGGCGCTTACGCCGGAGGCGGAGGTGGTGTCGGGACCTGCGCCCAAAGGAGAGGATGGAGACTATGGCTACATGAACTGGGGCAGGTACACGAACCGGGTGGTATTCGGGAAAACTTTGCTCGCTGACGAAGAGAAATTAAAGAAGGTGCTGCAGCTCTATGACTTGATCAGTACGGATTTTGAAGTTTGTGCCAGACTTCGCTGCGGTGTGGAGGGAACCCATTGGGAGTATAACGAGTTTAGGGTTCCGCAGAAGTTTCCTGCATATTCGGACGCTGCAAACAACGGCCCTTCCGGCCTCAATACCTTCTGGCAGGGTGGAATTCCCTATACGCCCATTGTGGGAGATTTGTTTGAGGGAAGCAATATTGAAGAGCTGAATAAATACGGCAAAGAAGGCACACTGGTGAATGGCGAAAATTATTTCTCTTATCTGGGGAAATTCGTTCCGGATGAAGTGGGGACGGCATATAAAGCCGAAGCGGATACGCTGTATAAGACCAATTTCATTGATTTCATCACCGGAGCCAGGCCGTTGGAGGAATATGACGCTTTTGTGGAGGAATGGATGGCAGCGGGCGGAGAGGCTTATACCAAAGCCCACAATGAATGCTGGCAGAATATTGAAACGATCATGGCGGAGGCGGAAAGTATTTTTAACTAAGTCTCTCAGGATTTCCCCACGGCCGACGGAGCGACGGGCACATGCATGCGCGCAGCAAAACGGAGGCCGGGGGCGCCTGCAGGCGGAGTTGTTTGCGAAAAAGGGAGGATGGAGACATGGAACGACTGCTGCGATTTGATTTCGGGAATGATTTTGTCCCCCATGACCCGGGATTTATCAAGATTGAAAGGCTTTACCAGACTCCGGCATTTCTGTGGGTCTGTGAGATGAGGAACCGTTGGTTTTCGGAGACGGAATGTTCCCCCTGGCGGGACTGCCTGTACGGCCGTGAAGGAGAATTCCGGATGGGGCTTCCCGCAGGGGAATACTGCCTGAAACTTTACTGTTATGATCCGGTACAGGAGCCGGAGCCTTTTGAAGTGTGGTTCGGCAGTACGGATGCCTATGCACCCCGCCTGCAGGGAACTTATACGGAAAAAAGCCGGGTTAATCCCCGAAAAGGGGAGAAGTTCTGTCTTTCTGCCAAGGTGAAACATACCGGCGGTATCCTGTCGGTGAGTTTTCCGGGAGAATATTTTGTAAACGGTATGGATGTATACGGCCCGTCGGGTACGGTGCCCTTTCCGGTCTATGAGGAAGGGATTCCGGATAAGCTTCCCGTCCGGCAGGAGGTAGAGCAGCAGGGAAGCGATGACTGTAGGGCCATGCTGGAACAGATCTGTGAATGGCTGCTGAAGGTGCGCCGCAGCGACGGTTTTATCGGGGATTTTGAGGAGGGAAAGCGGTTATGGTACACGGCGTCCTATCCTGTCCGGACGTTGTTGGCAGGCTATGCGCTTCTGCACAGATCTATGTACCGGGATGCTGTCTTCGGGATGCTGGACCGGTTTGTCTCGGAGCAGATGCCGGAGGGCGGCTTTACCCAGAGCTGCAGGGGAACGCCAACAGCGCTCCTGACAGAGGAAGAGTTGGAGAAAGTGCGCCGGAGCAACTGGATGAATCTGGCGGATGTGGGGAGTATGGTGGCGGCCCTGGCAGCAGCGTGCCATTATGCGGAAGGAGAACGCCGGGGCTGCTATGAGGCAGCGGTGAGAAAATATCTGGATCAATGGGCCATGAGATTTCGGAGCAGGGAGGGCGGCTTTACCAATGGCTGGACTCTGGCCATGGACGATAAGGTGTACAGCGTGGCCACTGCTTCCACAGGATTGGCATGTGTGTTGTTTTATACGGTGACCAGGGAGGACCATTATCTTGCCGTAGCGGAGGAAGCCGCATTGTATCTGGCAGAGAACTGGAATCCGGACGGAAGGCTGTGGAATCATATTTACAAGGGCACTTATCCGGGACATGACCATTATCAGGATGTGCGGGAATTCGGGGACGGATTTTATACCCTGGAAACCATTGCGGCAGTCCTTACCGTCAGCACCCGGGCAGAGGCAGGGGAGAAATTGTTCTCGGTTCTGGAAGCATATCTGTTCGGTGAGAAGGGACTGTTTGCCCTGAAGGGAGAGGGGGCCTGGTGGCCTCTGGAGAACTGTTGGCATAACAGCAAGAGTGCGGGAAATCCTGTTTTGCTGGATGTATACCTGCGTTTCTGGGAGCGGTTCGGCAAAAATGTTCTATATCGGGACCAGGCGGCCGGAGAGCTTTCGCTGTGCAGGAAATTTCTGGCAACCCCCAGGTTTGCGTATCTTCTGGGAGTAATGTGCGATGAACCGGACAAAACGTATCCCTTTGCAAAACACAGTATACAGTGCTGGAATGGATGTGCGGCGGCGGCCACGGGTTTTGCGGGAATTGCCATGGCGCAGATGCTGTCACCGGGCCTGATATTCGGGCAGGGACAGCGAACCTTTCTGGTGGATGGGTTTCCCGGGAACAGCGATGATGAAAAGATAGAGGCCTGAAGAGAATACGTTATCAGCCGGGCGGTTACGGTGAGTTCCGGTATGACGGTGCTGTTGGACAATTGTGATATAAGACAGGAGGACGGCATGTTTGACAATGTGTTTCGGGGAGCCAATATCCATCTGGACCCGGAAGACCTGTCCGCGCAGGGCCTGTCTATAGAACCCTTGGAGAAGGTGAAGATGGACAATATTGATTCAAAACGGAAAAACGGAAAGATATATGGCACATTCCGGATAAAGACGGGAGGCAGAAATGATACATAGACGATACGACGATATTGTTTTAACTATATGCGGTACAAGGGAAGAGATGGGACGGCAGGCGGCTGCGGAGGCGGCGGACTGTCTGAGGCGTCTGCTGGAAAGGGAAGAGAAGGTAAACTGCATGTTTGCAGCAGCTCCGTCCCAGACAGAATTCCTGACAGCGCTGTGCAGGGAGGAGGGAATTGACTGGGGGCGTGTGAATGCCTTTCACATGGATGAATATGCAGGATTGTCCGATGATATGCAGGGATCCTTCGGCGGTTATTTACGGGAACATATCTTTGACAGATGTGCCTTCGGGAAGGTCAATCTGATTGACGGCAAGGGGAAGCCCGGAGAGGAAGCTGTTCGGTATGGGAAACTGATTGCCTCCGCTCCCCTTCATATGGTATTTCTGGGAATCGGAGAAAATGGTCATATCGCCTTTAACGATCCCCATGAGGCAGATTTTCAGGATCCGCAGCCTATGAAGACTGTGAAACTGGATGAGGTGTGCCGGATGCAGCAGGTGCATGACGGGTGTTTTCCCTCCCTCACGCAGGTGCCGGAACTGGCTTTGACCGTAACCTGCCCGATGCTGGCATCGGCAGAGTATGTGTTTTGTATCGTGCCCGGTATGAGAAAACGGGAGGCATTGACGCGGACGCTGACCGGTCCGGTGGAGGAGAGCTGTCCGGCCAGTATACTGCGCAGGGCCGGGAATGTGCGGATGTATGCGGACCGGGAATGTGCGAGAGAATTGACGGAAGCGATGTGAGGGAACAGCGCCGGCGTCATGGGCATGAGGGGATACGGCCGGGGCAGGCGGAAAGCGGCAAAACGAAGAGTGCCGCAGGATGCGGAAACCGTGCCGGTGTAAGGGATTGGCGGCAATGCCGCGGGAGTATGCTATGGAGATCAGGGGAGCAGAATATAAAAGATTGATCGAGGAAGAATTTTATCCATATTGGAGACGTTTTCGGGATCGGGAATACGGGGGTATTCTGAACTGCATAAGCAATGACGGCAGGCAGTTATTGTCTGAACGAAAATACGCCTGGTCCCAGGGGCGCTGGCTCTGGATTTTGGCCAGTCTGTATGACATGGCGCGGCGGGGAAGCCTTCGTCTGGACTGCGGGGAACTGGAGTCATGGATGGAAGAGACCGGCGGTTTTCTGGCAAAGTATGTCATTTCGGAGGACGGGCGCTGCTGTCACTTTTTGGAGCGGGACGGAAGAGCCGTTTTGGATACGCGTACCGGACGCCGGGATGCCAGTATTTATACGGACTGCTTTGTCCTCTTGGGCATGGCTCAGGATGCGCAGGTCAGGCGGAGGGAAGAAGCCGTTCCCGGGGTGAGCGCTCTTTACAATGGCATTGCGGAGCGGATTGCAGCGGGAAATTATCTGACGGAGCCTTACCCCGTACCGGCAGGATACCGGGCTCATGGTATTCCCATGATTTTGCTGAATGTAATCTCCTGCTATATCAGGATGAAGAAAAGTTTTGGGATGTGCTGTGAGGAAGAGATCCGGTACGGGTTGGAGCTGACAGAGGACATCTGGAATTCGTTTTACGACGGAAGTTATATACGGGAATTTCGGAAAAACGGTTCGGGCAGAACGAGGGAGCTGCTGGAGGGCCAGGTCAACCCCGGACATACCCTGGAGGATTTATGGTTCCAGATTGAGTTTTTGAAGGAGCATGGAGAATTGGAAAAGTATCTGTCCCGGATCTGTAAGGCGGCGGAGAGTACCTTCCTGTTGGGTTGGGACAGTGAATTCGGCGGGCTTTTTCGCTTTGTGTACAGGGATGGCGGAAGGCCCCGGGGAGAGGGAAACGAGGAGGAGCAGCCGGCAGATTCGGACAGAGCGGAGTATGAGAAAATGGTTCTGGGTACCTGGGACAGCAAGCTCTGGTGGCCCCACGCGGAGGCTCTGTACCTGTTCGCCCTTCTGTATGAGCTGACAGGCGAGAGCAGGTGGCAGGTTCTGTATGAAAAAAGCAGGGACTATGCGTTTTCGGTTTTCCCGGATCGCTGCCTGGGGGAATGGGTTCAGATCCGGCGCCGGGACGGAATGCCCGAGGACAGGGTGGTGGCGCTTCCGGTGAAGGATCCGTTTCATATTTTACGAAGTTTTATTAAGCTGGTGGAACTGGCAGAGAGGACATCGGGAGGGACATATTTTGAATAAAGCAGAGGAAAGAGAGATCTGGATAAAAAATGCCAGGATCATTACGGAGACAGGAATTGTCAGTGGTTCTGTCATGGTGCGGGGGAGTAAGATTGAACGGGTGGTGCGGAAAGCGGCGCAGGAGAGCGGAAGCCGGGAGGGGGAGGCGGATACATATGCCTGCGGAGCAGGTGCAGATATACGCTTCCCGGCCCGGGAGATTATGTCCGCAGAACAGGAAAAAGTGATTATAGATGCCGGAGGACTGTATCTGTCCCCCGGCTTTATTGATATTCATACCCACGGCGGAGGAGGCTGCGACTTCATGGACGGAACCCTGGAGGCGATAGAGACTGCCTGCCGGATGCACCTTGCCCACGGTACCACTTCCATTGTGCCTACCACGCTGGCCGGTTCACAGGAGGGGCTGCTTTCCTTCCTGGCTCTGTTTGAAGGGATGGAGCAAAAGAAGGAGGGATGCCCGGAGATTCTGGGGCTTCACCTGGAGGGGCCGTACTTTGCGCCGGGACAGAAAGGGGCACAGAATCCGGCATGGCTGCGAAATCCGGATCCAAAAGAGTACATGGAGGTATTGTCTGCCACAAACCGCATATGCAGGTGGTCTTTTGCACCGGAGCTGCCCGGGGGAACTGCCTTTTTGCAGGAACTGCGCCGGAGGGGAATTGTCAGCTCACTGGCTCACTCGGATGCGGACTGCAGGCAGGTCATCCAGGCCTGTGAGAATGGTCTTGCGGCGCTTACCCATTTTTATTCCTGTATGACCGGAGTAACCAGAAGACAGGGATTTCGGACGGCGGGGGCAATAGAGGCGGGATACCTTCTGGACAGTTTATATGTAGAGGTGATTGCGGACGGATGTCATCTTCCGGGAGAGCTATTGTCTCTGATCTACAAGATAAAGGGTGCGGAGCGGATTTGTCTCGTGACGGACAGTATGCGGGCAGCGGGAATGCCGGATGGGGAATATCTCCTGGGAAGCGGGCAGGAGGGGATACGCTGCATCAAGGAGGACGGCGTGGCAAAGCTGCCGGACCGCAGCGCATTTGCCGGAAGTGTGGCCACGGCGGACAGGTTGGTACGTACTTTTCGGAGACTGACAGACGCGCCGCTGTATCAGGCAGTCAAAATGATGAGCCTGACGCCGGCCACACTGATGGGGGTGGAGGAGAGGAAGGGGTCTGTTGCGGAAGGAAAGGATGCGGATCTGCTGCTGTTTGATGAGGAGATCCGAATCAAGGGGGTGATGGCGAGAGGGAAATTTGTAAAATTCTATTGACAAACAACTGATTATGGTGTATATATAACATATAAACAGATGAAAGGCGGTGGGGAATTGAAATTATTGCAGAATTCCGGAGTGCCCATCTATCAGCAGATTGCCGAGCAGCTGAAGACGGATATTCTGGCAGGTAAGCTGAAGGAAGGGGAGTACCTGCCTTCCATCCGGGGATTGGCAAAGGATCTGAAGATCAGCGTCATCACCACCATGAAGGCCTATGAGCTCCTGGAGGCGGAAGGACTGGTGACGGCTGCCCAGGGGAAGGGATTTTATGTGAATGCCCAGGACAGCGAGATGCTTAAGGAGCAGCATCTTCGGAGAGTGGAGGAGGCTCTGATGGAGGCCATCCGCGCGGCGGAGATTGCGGGGATGACGGACGAGGAGCTGCAGGGGACGCTTCGGACGCTGCTTGCGATGAATGAGAGCTGAGGAGGTACCGCAGGGTTTGTGTACTGGAAAGCCCTTCTTCCATTGTGCCGGGAGCCATGGCTCTCTGGTGTCGTCAGCAGATACAGGAATCAACGCCTGCGAGGCTACAGGCCGCCGCATGGCAGATATGGGAGGACTAATAAAATGAATGAAACATTGACAGGAATAAAAGGACACAGCAGAATACAGGACAGCGTGATAACGGCCCGGAATCTGCGGAAGAAATACAGGGGCTTCGAACTGTCAGTGCCCCGTCTGGAGCTGCCGGGGGGCTTCGCCACGGCGCTGATCGGGGAGAACGGGGCGGGAAAGACCACGCTGCTGAATCTCCTGGCGGGGATCCGTCTGGATTTCAAGGGTGAGATTTCCTATTTCGGCAGGCAGGAAAAGGGAATCGACGCCAGTGTGCAGGAGCGGATCGGCTATACCGGGCCGGGGAGTTATTTCCTGCCCCAGTGGACCATCTCCCAGGTGGAGGAGATCAGCCAGATACTGTTTTCCAATTTTCATAAGGACAGATTCTCCGCTCTCTGCGGGGAACTGGGGATCGGGGGCAAATCTACCGGGGAATGGGGAGGATTCCGTTACTCGTCCAGGGAGATTAAGAAGCTGTCCGACGGCAACCGGATGAAGCTGATGCTGGCGGCAGTCCTGGCCAGGGATACGTCGCTTTTGATTCTGGATGAGCCCGCTTCGCCCCTGGATCCGCTGATGCGGGATAAGCTCTGCGACATGATACGGACCTATCTGGAGGAGGGCGACGGGGAGCGCAGCGTGTTTTTCTCCACCCACAATATCACGGATATGGAGAATGTGACGGATTACGCCGTCATTATGGAGCACGGCAGCATCGTGGAGGAAGGCTTTGTGGAGGATCTGAAGGAAAAATACCTGTTGGTAAAGGGGGAGGCGGCAGACGCGGAGCAGGCCGGAAAAATCCTTTTCTCCATGAGCAGAAGCGCCTACGGGTTCGAGGGCATCTGCCTGGCGGAGAATCTGGATCGCTTGGCCGGGATGGATGTGGCGGTGGAGGCGCCCGGCCTGTCCCAGATCTGCGTGGCGGTGATGAAGGCAAATACGAGGCTGAAGCTTTCTACAGATTGAGGTGCGTTTCGGGGAACTGCCACGCAGTGTTTGCAGTTATGCGGCATAATGACGAATGCCTGCGATGCAGAGAACAGGGCAAATAGTACAGAGGGCAGAAGTACAGATAGCAGAACAAATAATGCAGGGCAATACTTACAGCCAAAAGTAAAAGTGAATTTGCAGAGATTTCCATAAGGAAAGGAATGAGTCGTAAAATGAGAAGAAAGATCAGAAGCTATATCGTATTTACATCACTACCCTATCGCATCATCGTGTACTTTGCTCTGCCTGTGGTTGTGGCCGCCACAGGCTTCTGGGCGGGGACACAGGGGATCGGGGACGGGGGCGTGATGTTTGCGGCGGTGCTGCTGCCTCTGGCGGAAATCATCTCCGATAACTGGCTTTTTAACGGAATCCAGAGCAGGGATATGGCAAAGATGGACTATCTGAAGACCTCCGGCAGGGGTATGGCGGTTATGCGGGACGCACTGGTCATGGATCTGCTGCGCAAATTTCTGACGGCAGCAGGCAGCATGGCACTGTGCGCCGCCGCCATCGAACTGTGGAAGGTCGGCGGGATGCCCGGGGCTCCGGAGGGGATGAGCATGGGCGGCATGGCGGGAACGGGCATCTTTGCGAGAGATTTTTCCGGTATTGTGGGACGGTTTCACTGGGTGGGGATACTTTTCTATTTTGTGCTGCTGTCCTGGTTTCTCTCGGTACTGGGGACGTTTCTCTCCAGATATGCGTGTATGGTCTGGATCAATATGCTCATAGGATATATAGCATCGATTCTTGCCGCACTGGGGCTGTTCGGGATAGGGTTATGGCAGTATATCTGGTTTCTGGCGGCGTTTGCCGGGGCGGCGGGGGTGCTTGCAGGCGTTCTGGCGGTGAAAGCGGCCATGAAGAAAGTGGAGGGAGGCTATTATGATAAATGATATGAAACTGGGCCTGAAAATGCTGCGTTATGCGTACGGATTGAAGACGAATCTAACCCAGGGGGGCATTTTTCTGGCATTGGGGATTGTATATACCGTGATAGGAAGTATGGAGACGCATTCTACGGGAAGTCCCGGCGCTTTCAGCGGAGTGTTTTTTTCCAGCCTGGCGATGCTGCCTGTACAGATGTGCTATTCTTTAAGCACGTCGGACCTGGTGAAGGCCTCGCCGGTGAGAAAAAGGATGCAGACAAGCGTCCCGGTGCTGCTGCACTGCTGCGGCGCGCTGTTGATTTACCTGGCGGAGTGCCTGGTGTATGGTATCTGCTGCCTGCGGAGGCCGGAATTGGAGCAGGCGATGTGCAGGGATATAGTGGCAGTGGCGCTCATAGCTGCGTTCATGATGCTCTATTCGGGAGTTTGTTACAAATATTTTGTGGCGACTACACTGGTGGTAGTTCCCTTTATGTGCCTGTGGCTGGTGGGCCGACTGAAAAGCGGGGAGTTTGTGACCTGGATGTCCGGCGGCAGGGAGGTTTCTTTTTTCGCTGCGGCAGGGATGGGACTGGGTATCCTTATTCTGGGCGGTATGGCGGAGTATCTGTTCACTCTGCTGCTCTACAGGGCGCCCTTGTCCAAAACGGCGCAG
>CAJTSY010000070.1:4076-20432 GCA_910578995.1 uncultured Acetatifactor sp. | reverse complement strand
GAGGAAGTGGGCCTGGATCTGGATCCGAAAGCCGGCAGACTGCTTTTTACGAAAATACGCGGCAGTGACGTCAGGTATGGGCATAAGGCGTTCAACGATATTATGGATGTATGGCTTTTTGAATACGATGGAGCATTGCACCTGGAAGCTGCCACAACGGACGAGGTGGCAGACTGCAGATGGATGACCGGATCTGAAATCAGGGAACTGTATGAGGAGAAAAAACTGGTGCCCACCCTGGACTATTTCTTCTGCGCCGTGGAAGCGGGAGAGCGGGATTACGGGGATATTATCGGAAAAACGGTGAGGGGAACCGTGGACAGGCCCTTAGGATCCGCCCATCCCAGGTATCCGGAGATGATTTATCCGGTCAATTACGGATATGTAGACGGCATTTACGGCGGAGACGGAATGGAACAGGATGTGTACCTGTTTGGGACGGAGGAACCGTTGGAGACATTTGAGGGCAGGGTGGTAGCGGTATGGCGTCGTTTTGACGATACGGAGGACAAATGGATTGTGTCTCTGGACGGGGAAGACCTTACGGCAGAGAAAATTCTGGGGGATATTTCCTTTCAGGAACAGTTTTTCTATGGAAAATTATATCGGTGATGCGGCCCGAAGCTGGCGGCCCGAAGGGGATGTTGGCGGGTAGGTTGCGGGAAACGGCTTAGTGTGGCTTGTAGTGGTTCTCCTGGCTACACTATTTCCGATGGATGATGTCGGCTGCGCTGTGTGATGTGGGCTATGGTTGCGCTGCGTCTGGCATGTCCCTTTTCCTTTGAAAGCGCGTTCAGCCTGATACCCTTGCCCATGAGCAGGCACATCTGAAGAGGAAGGACCACTGGTGGAAAACATTTGGGTACATGCTGCTTACGGTATACTGGTTCCGTCCCCTGGTGTGGACCGCCTATATTCTTCTGTGCCGGGATATTGAGCTTGCCTGTGACGAGAAGGTGGTCCGGGATCTGGACCCGGACGGGAGAAAGGCGTATTCAAAGGCACTGGTGGCCTGCAGCATAAAGGGGAGGACAGTCATGGCCTGTCCCCTGTCCTTTGGTGAAGTAGGTGTGAAGGGGCGGATGGCGGCTGTGCTGAATTACAGGAAGCCTGCATTCTGGCTGATTTTGGCGGCTGTGGGGGCCTGTGTTTATCTGGCAGTCTGCTTTTTGACGGATCCCAGGAAGGATGTGGGCCTCGCGGAGATGATCGATGCCCGAAAGGAGGAGCTGACGGAGCAGATCGGCAGGATGATCAGTGAAGCGGAGGCCGTCCGTTATTCCATCACGGAGTGGGGGCTGACCGTGGAGCAGGCAGACGGGGAACGTGCGGATTGCCGTTTTGGGGCAAACTGGATATCTGCCCGGGAGCCGGAGGATGATCCCCTGATTCAGGGGCTGTATCAGGCGGCCAACGCCCTGTCAGACGAATTGCAGAAGGCGGTGGCATTGGAAGTTGCGGATGGGCGGGTTGCGGAGAAAAGGTACCAGGATGGGATACATATTATAGAGGAAGCTGTGAATACGGCGGATTAGAGGGGCAGGCCGTTTCTACACATTGACATTTTCCACCAAATGCGTTACCTTAAATACAGAGACAGACACAGCGCGCCGCTGTCTCCCGGGGCAAATATCCCGGGCTGAAGGCCCGCGGCGGGCAGGGGGGAGACTCATGAAAAAAACTGTAAAAAGCGTGGTGTGCATCCTGCTGATCCTGACATTAAGCCTTTCTACCGGCCTGTTGGCATATCTGCATTTTTTTGCCCCGGGCGACCGAGATGTGTCCGGGGAGTGGACCGCAGGGCTCCACATGACAAACCAGGCTGCGGCCAGGGCGTTTGGATGGCTCCGGGATATAGAGGCTGTTTCGGTCTCCCTGGAGGAAGTGGAAGCCGGAATGCAGGATCTGGACATTGAAGTCAGCCTGGTTTTTGAGAAGACGGACCGGTCCGGGGGGAATTTCCGGTGCAGCGTGCTGCCGGAAAGTTACGAGGCCTGCAGGCAGGCGGCCTATGAGGCATTTGCCGGGGTGTTTCTGGAGCTTCTGGCGGAAAGGCTCCGCATGGCGGGCTACACGGGCGGTACGGATAGGGAGTCCCTGGAAGCCCTTGTGGCCGGGGCCTTTGGAATGTCCACGGTGGATTACCTGATGTCCCATGGGCCTGCCCTGCTGCCTTCCCTGGAGGAGCTGCAGGACGGATATGAGGGCAGCGGTACTTATAAAGTGGAAGAGGGGATTGTGACCAGGTATTTTGAAGAGGACGGAACAATAATACAAGAGGGCTATATCAGGAAGGACTCCAGTCTGGTTTTGTCCGGAGGGACGGATGACGCAGATTCCGGTTCTTTCAGGGGGCATGATCCTGCGGTATATACGCTGAAACAGCCTGAGAGCCAATAGCCCCATCCCATGCAAGGGGCAGATTAGTCATTTATTCACTTGGTGTCACCGCGGGCGTTTTTGTGCGCATTTTGCACGAACAATCCCGGTCAACCAATCAGGTTTCCTGGGCAGCAGCATTTTCTGTCAAAGGCAGATTTATAATGGGGCAGAGCATCAGGGCGAATGGATTTAGAGAGGGAGGTAGACCATATGAAACCAAACCTGCAGAAAATATGTGTCCTTATAACCGGCATCCTTCTGCTGTGCGCCGTCCCGCCGGTGAGGACGGGCGCCGCCTTCAGGATTCCCGGAACGTGCCGGGTGCAGACGGACACCGGCGCCGCGGATACGGTAAAAACCCTGGACTGGGATTACGCCGACAATACCTATCTTTCCCTGCGGGACACGGCTATGGTTCTTCAGAATACGGAAAAGTCCTTTTCCCTGGAAATCACGAAAAACGCGGTCTCCCTGAATCCGGGGGAGGCCTATACGCCTGTGGGAGGGGAGAACGCCCCCTGGGGGGAGGAGGAGATGCCGGAGGGGGCTGTGCGCAGGAACCAGTTTCAGGTGAATGGTGAGACGGTGTCCTACCATACCCTGATCATGCAGCTGCCTTCCGGATTTTACGACTGCTTTATGATGGCGGCGGACCTGGCCATGATTCTGGATGCGGGCATTGCCGTTCCCGGGGCGGACTGTCTGGAATTCTGCACTGGTGAGCCATTCCGCATTTCCCCCGGATACCTGGAACAGGCGGGCTATTTCTACGGGGTCAACAGTGTGCTGGCGGGGGATGCCACCACCGGGGAAATCTACTACAGCTATCAGGCAGGCACATCTTATCCCATCGCCAGCACATCCAAACTTATGACCTGTCTCTTGGCCATGGAAGCCATATCGGAGGGACAGCTGGATCCCGGGGATCTGGTCACCGTGTCCCCAAAGGCCCAGATGCTGGCGGAGTCCTCCGATGGGGTGCTTCCCCTGAAGGCCGGGGACCAGGTCACCGTGCAGGATTTGCTGACCGGCGCCCTGCTGCCCTCCAGCAATGAATGTGCCCTGTGCCTGGCGGAGGCCGTGGCGGGCACCGAGGAGGAATTTGTGGAAAGGATGAACCGGAAGGCGGCGGAAATAGGACTCTCCCAGGCAGTGTTTTTCAACAGCAACGGTCTGCCTGTCTACACGGAGGATCCCGTTCCCGCAAAACTCCAGAACCGCATGAGCGCGGAGGACATGTTCCGGCTGGCGTCCTACCTTTTGCGGGTTTATCCCCAGATTAAGGACGTCACCTCCATGCAGTCCGCCGTCCTGGAATCCCTGGGCCGGGAAGTGGCCAATACCAATCCGCTTCTGCGCAATATGCCGGAGGTCACCGGCATGAAGACCGGAACCACCAACAGGGCTGGAGCCTGCCTGGTCACATCCCTGACCGCGGATGACGGAATTATGGACCACGACCTTGTAGTTGTCGTCCTGGGCGCCGAGGACTCGGCGGAGAGGGGCCGGGTCTCGGAACTTCTGGCCGGATATGCCCTGGATGCCTTCCGGGAAGGCGTGGAAGAGGGGGAGGCGGTAACGCCTGGAAATCTGAATCTGCCGGTACACGCCGAGGCGGCGGTGGACTGGATTTTGAAGGCAGTATTGCGCATGGAAGAACAGTAGTTGTAATCTGCCGGATGGTCATGTATAATGTAGTTACTGCTGAAAAGGGCAAAAACCAGTGAAGGGGCAGCAGAATAACAGCGGCAGGAGGAAATGAAGATTGAATCATCAGATTAAGATCGGGGAGCATGTGATATCCCCTGGGACAGGCGCCTACATTGTCGCCGAGATGTCCGGAAACCACAATATGGACTATGACAGGGCGCTGCGCATCATCCAGGCCGCAAAGGAAAGCGGCGCGGATGCCATAAAACTGCAGACCTATACGGCGGACACCATAACCCTGGACTGTGATGATCCCTGTTTCCAGATTACACAGGGCACACTGTGGGACGGAACCACCCTTCACAGGCTGTATGAAAAGGCCTATACCCCCTGGGAATGGCAGCCCGGGCTTCAGAAGGCGGCAAATGATATGGGGCTGGATTTCTTCTCCTCGCCTTTTGATCCTACCAGCGTGGATTTCCTGGAAAGGCTGAAGGTTCCTGCCTATAAGGTGGCGTCTTTTGAAATCACGGACATCCCGCTGATCCGCAGGATAGCGTCGTTGGGAAAGCCTGTACTGATTTCCACGGGAATAGCCGCCCTTGGGGACATTGAACTGGCAGTGAGGACCTGCAGGGAAGCGGGAAATGAAGATGTGATTCTGCTGAAGTGCTGTTCTGCCTATCCTACGCCTTATGAGGATATTAATCTAAAAACCATGGTGAACATGGCCGATACATTTGGCTGTATGGTGGGTCTTTCCGACCATACAATGGGGCATGCGGTTGCCGTGGCCAGTGTGGCCCTGGGGGCAAGGGTGGTGGAAAAGCACCTGACATTGAGCCGGGCCGAGGGCGGTGTGGACTCCGCTTTTTCCATGGAACCGGAGGAATTTAAACAGATGGTGGAGCAGATCCGCATGGTGGAGAAGGCCATGGGGAGGGTCACCTATGAACTGACGGAAAAGCAGAAGGGGGAGAAGGAGCATGCCAGGTCCCTTTTCATAGCCGCGGACATGAAGGCGGGGGACGTTTTGAATGAGACAAACATGCGTTCCGTGCGTCCTGCCAATGGACTGCATACCAGGTATTACGAGGAACTGCTGGGGAAAAGGGTAAACCGGGACGTGAAAATGGGAACGCCCCTTGGCTGGGAGCTGATCGACTTTTCATGACCGGAGAGCGCCAGGAAGGACCCGGAGGAGGAAATTCGCAATAGAAAATCGTAAAGAAAAAGCGGTGCCGGAAGGCGCCGCTTTTTGATACTGCCTTGCTGTGATGCTTATTTCTTGAAGGTCATTACTATGCCTTCCTCGCTGATGGTCAGCACACCGTCTTTCAGAGTGCAGCTGATGGTAGAACCTTCCGAAGTCAGCTCGATATTGCCGCCTTTTTCCTCCCAGGTACCCTCCATGGACATGTTCTCATCCACGGCTGCAGCATCCAGGGAAAAGCTGCCGTCCTCCTTGAGTACCAGAGCCATCTTAATCTGGTCTGCCGCCTCGCCGAGGGTATCGGCAAGCTGCTCCATATCCATGGTTATTCCGCCCATGTCGATGGTCTGAAAGTTATAAGTGCCGGCAGCGCTAGAACCGCCGTCCTTGCCGCAGGCCGCAAGACCAATCACGCATGTAAGAACCAATACCAGACTCAGCATTTTTGCCCATACATTCTTTTTCATGTTACTTCTCTCCTTTATATCCTTTTTATGTATTCTGCTTCCCTGTAGGAAACATATAATTAGATTATATCACCATTTCTTTGATTTTCAAGTCTTTAGGAATTTTTTCCGTGTACTTTTGTAAGTACAATGTGCGAAAAAGCCGGGATTGTTTTCCGGGCCTGAAAATGCTATATTATGTTGGAGACAGATGGTGCCGGGAGGGGCATGGGAAAGGGAGTGCGGTAAATGTATCGTATCATGATTGTAGAAGACGACACGGCAATGGCGGATGTGATGAAAAAGCAGATAGAGTCCTGGGGAAACCAGGTGATGTGTGTCAGTGATTTTCAGAATGTCATGGGGGCTTTTGCGGAGTATGACCCCCATATGGTACTGATGGACATCATGCTGCCTTTTTTCAACGGATATCACTGGTGTACCGAGATCCGCAGGGTATCCGGCGTACCGGTGGTATTTATCTCGTCGGCATCCGACAATATGAATATTGTCATGGCCATGAACATGGGAGGGGATGATTTCATTCCCAAACCGGTGGATCTGGAGGTGATGACGGCCAAAATCCAGGCCGTTCTGCGGAGGGCTTATGATATGCCGGGAAGGGTTCCGGTTCTGGAGCACAGGGGGGCCGTGCTGAACCTGGGCAGTGCTTCCCTTGTCTACCGGGGGGAGCAGATTGACCTGACAAAGAATGAATTCCGCATCCTGCAGACCCTTCTGGAAAACAAGGGGAAGGTGGTGAGCCGGGACACCCTGATGACCAGGCTGTGGCAGATGGACTCTTATGTGGAGGAGAACACGCTGACGGTGAACGTGACCAGGCTCAGGAAGAAGCTGGAGGGCGCGGGCCTGGAGAACTTTATTGGCACAAAAGTGGGAAGCGGCTATATCGTCCAGTGACAGGGCGGATCCATGGATCTGTTCAGAGGGGATTTACAAGCCGGGAGGTCGGTATGGAAGAGGAAAAGTGGTATCAGTTTTTGGGGGCATACTTAAAACAGTATAGATTCTATGTCTTGATGTGCGTGGTGTATATCCTTGTCTTCTGGATGGTTTTCTGTCTATATGACCTGGAGGCAGAGGCCGTGCTGTACGCGGGAGGGCTGAGCGCCCTGCTGACGGCAGGGATGCTGGCCGCCGGAGCCGTGGCCGGGGCAAAAAGGCACCGGCAGCGCAGGCGGATCCTTAAAAACGTGGGGCTTCTGCTGGATGAACTGCCGGAACCCGGGACGTTGGCGGAGTCAGACTACCAGGACATGCTCCGGAAGCTGAAGGCGGAATATGATACGGCCCTTAACCAGTGGCAGAATGAACGCCGGGAGAGCATGGATTATTACACCACATGGGTACACCAGATCAAGACGCCCATCTCCGTCATGGACATGATGCTCCAGGGCGAGGACACGGAGGACAGCCGCAGGCTCCGGGCGGAGCTTTTCCGGATAGAGCAGTATGTGGGGATGGCCCTGAACTGGCTGCGGCTGGGCAGTGATTCCTCGGATTTCGTATTCCGGGAATATGAGCTGGACGGAATTGTCAGGCAGGCCGTCCGGAAATATGCGCCCCAGTTTATCCAGAACAAGGTGCGGCTGCATTATGAGCCTGCACGGATCAGGGTTCTTACGGATGAAAAATGGCTTCTCTTCATTATAGAGCAGCTGCTTTCCAATGCGGTGAAATATACCAGGGAGGGCTCCGTGTCCGTTTCGGTGGAAGGGGAGGTCCTCCGGATCGCCGACACGGGTATGGGGATCGCCCCGGAGGATGTGCCCAGGATTTTCGAGAAAGGCTTTACCGGGTACAACGGCAGGGCGGACAGGAAATCCACCGGCCTGGGACTGTACTTAAGCCGGCTCACTGCGGATAAGCTTTCCCATAAGATCAGCGTGGAGTCACAGCCGGGACAGGGCACGGTCTTTTACCTGGACCTGCACAGGGAGAAGCTGGAGGTGGAATAGGGCGGCCGCCTTACAAAAATGTCACATGAAACAGCGGAAATGTCACCTGATTCGATGTCAGTGCAGTCCGCTGTTTTGTATAATGGGCTTGTAAATGAGCTGTAAGGACAGCGGACTGAAACAGGAGGACAAAAAATGGCATTATTGGAGGCGCAAAGTCTGAAAAAAGTGTATACCACCCGCTTCGGGGGCAACCAGGTGCAGGCCCTGTCAAAGGTATCCTTTTCCGTGGAGCAGGGCGAATATGTGGCGATCATGGGGGAATCCGGATCGGGAAAGACCACGCTGCTCAACATTCTGGCCGCACTGGACAAACCCACTGCAGGGCAGGTGCTTCTGGGAGGCAAAAGCCTGTCGGGGGTAAAGGAGAAGGAACTGGCGGCATTCAGGCGCAACAACCTGGGCTTTGTCTTTCAGGACTTTAACCTGTTGGACAATTTCACCCTGAGGGATAATATTTTCCTGCCTATGGTGCTGGGCGGAAAGGAGTACGGGGAGATGAGCAGAAGGCTGAAGCCCATTGCGGAGAGGCTGGGCATCGGGAAGTTGTTGGACAAATTTCCCTATGAGGTTTCCGGGGGACAGAAGCAGAGGGCGGCGGTGGCCCGGGCCCTGATCACAAATCCCCAGCTGGTGCTGGCGGACGAGCCCACGGGCGCCCTGGATTCCCGGGCTGCTGACGGTCTGCTGGACATATTCAATGATATCAACCTGGACGGACAGACCATTCTGATGGTGACCCATTCCACAAAGGCGGCCAGCCGGGCGGGAAGGGTCATGTTTATCAAGGACGGGGAGGTGTTCCACCAGATCTACCGGGGAAACAGCACCAATGAGCAGCTGTACCAGAAGATCTCCGACACCCTGACCCTCCTGACGACGGGAGGTGGCCATTCATGAGAACCGGATTTTATGCAAAACTGGCTGCGGGAAACATAAAAAAGAACGGGAAGACATACATTCCCTATATCCTCACCTGTGTGGTAACGGTGATGATGTTCTATATCATCAAGTCTCTTTCCCTGAATCCTGGGCTTGACAACATGGCGGGGGGACATTTCACCCGTACTACAATGGAGATGGGAACCTGGGTGGTGGCAATGTTTGCCCTGATTTTCCTGTTTTACACTAACAGCTTTCTGGTGAGGCACAGGAAGAAGGAGTTCGGCCTTTTTAATATTCTGGGAATGGAGAGAAGGCATCTGACGAGGGTGATGGGGTGGGAGACCATGTATACCATGCTGGCTAGCCTTGCTCTGGGAACCGGGCTGGGGATTGCACTGGATAAACTTATGTTTCTGGCGGTGGTCAGGGTGATAAGGGGGAATGTTCCACTGGGATTTTTCATTTCCCCGGAGGCGGTGGTTACTACCTGTGTGCTGTTCGGGATCATCTTTTTCCTGATCTTTTTAAGCGGGGTCAGGCAGATCAGGACGGTGGATCCCGTTGAGCTGCTCCGGGCCGGAAATGTGGGTGAGAAGGAGCCGAAGTCGAACTGGCTTCTGACCATCTGGGGACTTTTGTTTCTGGGAGGCGGGTACTATATCGCCATTACCACACAGAACCCGATCGCCTCCGTGATGATGTTTTTTGTGGCGATTATCCTGGTCATTGCCGGAACCTACCTGCTGTTTACCGCGGGCAGCGTGACACTGCTGAAGGCCCTGAGGAAAAACAAGAGATATTACTACCGCACAAGGCATTTCATCAGTGTGTCGGGGATGCTCTACCGCATGAAGCAGAATGCGGTGGGCCTGGCCAATATCTGCATTCTGTCCACCATGGTGCTGGTAATGATCTCTACGGTGGTGTCCATGATGGCGGGAATGGAATCCATTAACAATAACCGTTATCCCATGGATTATATATTTTACCATGAAAGCGGCACGGAGAACAGGGAGAGGGACAGGGAGCTGATCCGCCGCCTGCAGGAGGAGAGCGGCGCGGAGGTGGGGAGGGAGATGGAATATACCTTCCTGGGTTTCCAGGCTCTCTGTAGTGAAGATGAATATGTCCTTAAAAAGGAGCGGGTTCGCTCGGTGGAGGATGACTCCAACAGTCTGTTCTTTATCACCCTTGACGACTACAACAGAATAATGGGGGAGGGGAAGACGCTGGGGGACGGCGAAATCCTGATCTATTCCAACCGGCAGAAATTCGCATATCCCTCGCTGCGGCTTCTGGGCAGGGAGTATACCATAGCGGAGCGGCTGGGGGAGTTTGTGGGGAACGGCATGTACGAGGCCCTGATCTCCGCAACCCAGTACATTGTGGTGCCGGATATGGAGACCATGGAGAAAATTTATGAAGGACAGAAGGAAGTATACGGAGACTATGCCAGTGAGATCGGCTGGGTGTACGGATGCGACATAAACCACGGACAGCAGGAATTTGACAATGCACTGAGGGCGGCAGGCTTCAGCTTCGGGCTCGACACCCATGACGGCTTCCGGGTGGAGAGCAGGGCGGACGGAAAGGCGGCTTTTATGGATATTATCGGGGGACTGTTCTTTGTGGGCATCTTTCTGGGAATCCTCTTCGTCATGGCCACAGTACTGATCATTTACTACAAGCAGATATCGGAGGGCTATGATGACAAAAAACGATTTGAGATCATGCAGAAGGTAGGAATGAGCCGAAGTGAGGTAAAAGCTGCCATTCACTCCCAGGTGCTTACCGTGTTTTTCCTGCCCCTGATTGTGGCAGGATTTCATGTGGCGGCGGCATTTCCCCTGATCTCCAGGCTGATGGAACTGATGAACCTGTATGACAGAATGCTTCACGGACTCTGTACGGCGGCGGTTTTTCTGGTGTTCGGCGTGATGTATGTGCTGATTTATTCCATGACGGCCAGGACTTATTACAGGATTGTAAGCAGGTAGGATGACGCTAAGGGAGCGGAAATAAGAAGCAATAAGGCGGAGAAGAATAGGGCAGAAAAAATATAAAAGAGAAAAAACGGAAAGGGGGAACAGAAAAGGGTCAGAATAGGGTGGAGAAAAATGCGGCAGAAAAGCATAAGCGGGAAAGAATGGGACGGGTAAAGAAGAATAGGAGAGAAAAGCATAAGACAGAAAAAATATAAGAAATACAACAGAAAAATAAGCGGAAAAGAATAGGACGATAAAAGGAAAAAAGAAAGGAATGACAGGAATGACGGAGAAGAGGATAAAGGCGGGAAAGTGGTTCAGCAGGATGCTCATAGGCGTGGCGGCGCTGTTTTTGTTCAGGTATTTTAAAAGAGCAAGGGAGAGGGAGGAAGAAGATGAAGAAAGCGATTAGTCTTGCGTTTGTCCTGTGCGTTGTCGTATACCAGCTGACCGGCTGCAGGGTGCTGCCGGTGGGACAGGAGGAACTTCTGGGGCTTGCGGATGACCTGGCCGGAAGGCTGGGGACATCCCAGATTACCGGGGACGGGAACCTCATTGGGGAGAGGCTTTTGGGGGAGGATGCCTATACCGGACGGTACCTGGCGGAGTGCGCAGGGGATACCGGGAAGGACGTGGTCTTTGGGGGAGCCTCCCTGGAGGAGCGGAAACTGTATGTTTGCGGCTGTATTCTGGCCGAGTCGGGAAAGGCGGTCATCCGGATCCGGATGAATGAGGAGGTGACGGAACTGGAGCCGGATGACGACGGCTTTTTCGAGACAAAACTGAGTCTGGGGAACGGGGGGAACTACATCATGGTGCAGTACCAGGATTTTACGGGTACCGTGGAACTCACTGCCGGTTATGCCCGGGACTGACCTTCAGGGGTCAGTCCCGGATTTTCTGTTTTATCAGGGCATTGACATATATTCGCTCCCTTGTTAAAATAATTATCAGGAAAATCAGAATTTTTAGTTTGCTTAAGTGATAGAAAGAATCAGTTCGGGGCGCATGGGGCAGGAGAACCGTGCACAATTGGAACAGGAGGAGCGGAAATGTACCATTGCCAGATTCACTTCTATTTTTCAGGTCATCCGTGCAGGGTGTTTGAAGGGTTCAGGGAGAGCAGCCCCCTGGAACATTTTACCCATAGTTTCACAGAGAGCCTTCAGCCGGAGGCGACCCTGGCACGGGGGGCGGACGTCATAGTGGCCAACCTGGAGGACACGGACGAAAGGGAGACTGTGGACAGGCTTGTCCAGGCAAAGCGGGGGGATGCAGAGCTTATCCTGCTGGCTGACAGCGCACGGGCCGAGGTTCTTCTCCGGGAGAAGAGGCTTGTGAAGGATGTGGCGGATCTGTGGATTCTCCCCATGACAGAGGAGGAGATTTCCTTCCGGGTTTCCAGATGGCAGCAGCAGTTTAAAAGGGAAAAGGATTTCTGGGAGACCAGGCATTTTTTTGAGGCCACCATCAACAATGTCCCGAACCTGATCTGGTACAAGGATAAAAACGGTATCCATGAGAAGGTGAACGACAGTTTCTGCCGTACCGTGAACAAGACCAGGGAACAGGTGGAGGGACAGGGACACGCGTATATCTGGGACGTTGAGCATGACGATCCGGCCTGTATAGAGTCGGAGCGGGAGGTTATGACGAAAAGGCAGACCTGTGTGTCCGAGGAAGTCATTACCACCGGGGAGGGGATGCGGACCCTTACCACCTACAAGTCCCCCCTGTACGATACGGACGGAAGCGTTATGGGAACGGTGGGGGTGGCCATCGACGTGACACAGGAACGGGCTTATGAGCAGGAAATCGTACAGAAAAACCGTACCCTGGAGACAATTTTTACCAGTATTGACTGCGGCCTGATCTGCCATACCATGGATGGCTCCAGGGTGATAAGCGTAAACCGGGCTGCCCTGGAGATCCTGGGCTATGAGAGCATGGAGGAGCTGACGGCACAGGGGTTTGACATGGTGGCCTCGACGGTTCTGGAGGAGGACCGGGAAGACCTGCGGGAGAAAATTGCGGAACTGAAAAAGGAGGGAGACAGCGTCAGCACGGAGTACCGCGTGAGGCATAGAAACGGGGATATCCTGCATATCACGGGCAACTTTAAGCTGATCAGGGAGAACGGGGAACTGTTTTACCAACGATTCCTGCTTGACTGTACTGCCCAGAAGCTGCAGGAGAAACAGAACGAACGCCGCCAGATGGAGCTGGTCAGGGCCCTGAGTATAGACTATAGCCTTGTCTGCTACTTTGATCTGGACACCGGACGGGGGGCGGTGCTGCGGGACGACGATAATGAGCGCATGTTTGACGGCCTGTTTGACGGCGAAGTGTCCATGAGGGAAAACATGGGAGCCTATATACGGAAATTCGTACTTGAGGAAGACCGTGAGATGCTCGGGCGGGCCGTTGCCCTGGACAGGATCGGACAGGAACTGGAGAAGAACATTCAATATTATATCAATTACCGGACTGTTAGAAACGGGAAAACAGAGTATTTCCAGGTTAAGATGGTCCGGGCCGGGGAATGGGAAACAGACCGTGGTATTGTCCTGGGTATCCGCAGCGTGGACGAGGAGATCAGAAACGAAATGGAGCAGAAGGGGCTACTGGAGGATGCGCTTATGCAGGCAAACAAGGCAAATAAGGCCAAGAGCACGTTCCTGTCAAACATGTCCCATGACATCCGGACTCCCATGAATGCCATCGTGGGCTTTACGGCCCTTGCCATTACCCATATCGACAATAAGGACCAGGTGGCAGAGTACCTGAAAAAAATCATGACCTCCGGGAACCATCTGCTGAGCCTGATTAATGACGTGCTCGACATGAGCCGGATTGAAAGCGGCAAGATACGGCTGGAGGAGAAGCCCTGCAGCCTGCCGGATATCCTCCACGGCCTGCGCAATATTCTCCAGGCGGATGTGAACGCAAAGCAGCTGGAACTCTACATGGATGCGGTGGATGTCTGGCACGAGGATATCTTCTGCGATAAACTGAGGCTGAACCAGGTTCTGTTAAACCTGCTGAGCAATTCCGTAAAATATACGGGCGCCGGCGGGATTGTCAGCATGCGGGTCACGGAGAAGGCGGGGGCGCCCAGCGGATATGCCAATTATGAATTCTGCATTAAGGATAACGGGATCGGCATGGCACAGGAGTTTGTGGCCCATATTTTCGAACCCTTTGAGCGGGAGGAAAATTCCACCATCAGCGGGATTCAGGGGACCGGCCTGGGGATGGCCATCACGAAAAACATTGTGGACATGATGAACGGCACCATAGATGTGAAGAGCGAACAGGGGGTGGGTACGCAGTTTCGGGTGTGTTTTACGTTCCGCGTTGAAGCCGACCGGACGGAACCCCGGGAGATCGCGGAGCTGGCCAACTGCAGGGCGTTGGTGGTGGATGATGATTTCAATACCTGCGACAGCGTTTCCTACATGTTGCAGCAGATCGGAATGCGGGCGGAGTGGACCCTTTCGGGAAAGGAAGCGGTTCTGCGGACCCGGCAGGCCTTTATGCGGGGCGACAGCTACCGTGTATACATAATCGATTGGCTGCTTCCGGATATGAACGGGGTGGAGGTCACGCGGAGGATCCGAAAGGAGATAGGGGAAGAGGCTCCTGTGATCGTGTTGACGGCATATGACTGGGCGGACATTGAGGAAGAGGCCAGGGAGGCCGGCGTCACGGCATTCTGCAGCAAGCCCCTGTTCCTCTCGGAACTGAGGAGCTGCCTGAAGTCCGTTATCAACGCGGAAGGGGATGAGGAGGATTCTGCCGGAAAGTCCCAGTGTCGCCATCACACGGGCAGGATCCTGCTTGCGGAGGATGTGGAATTGAACCAGGAAATCGCCGTGGCGATTCTGGGGGATGCGGGCTTTACCACGGATGTGGCTGAAAACGGCAGAATTGCAGTGGATATGCTGCGGAAGTCCCAACCCGGGTATTACCGCCTGGTGCTGATGGACGTGCAGATGCCGGTGATGAACGGCTATGAGGCTGCCAAGGCCATCCGGGAGCTGGAAAATAAGGAGCTTGCCTCTGTACCCATTATCGCAATGACGGCCAATGCCTTTGAGGAGGACAGGAAGGAGGCCCTGGAAAACGGAATGAACGGTCATATTCCCAAACCCATTGATGTGAATGTTCTGTTTGAGACCCTGGACACGATTCTGAGCTGATACTTTATTAAATTTTAATTGGAAAGTGATTGCAAATAGAAAAGGACTATGTTACACTAGAATCAGCTTGTGTGATAAAAAAATAACAATCATTACAAATCATTAGTTGGAGGGAAAACAAATGGCAAAGAAAGTAGTATTAGCCGGCGCATGCCGTACCGCCATCGGCACCATGGGCGGCACACTGAGCACCACACCTGTAGTAGACCTTGGGGCTATCGTGATCAAGGAAGCCCTGAACAGGGCGGGCGTGAAGCCCGAGGACGTAGACCAGGTCTATATGGGTTGTGTCATCCAGGCAGCCCAGGGACAGAACGTGGCCCGTCAGTCTTCCATCAAGGCAGGTCTTCCCATTGAAGTACCCGCTGTCACCATGAACGTGGTCTGCGGTTCCGGTCTGAACTGTGTGAACCAGGCAGCCCAGATGATTATGGCAGGAGATGCCGATGTGGTAGTGGCCGGCGGTATGGAGAACATGTCCATGGCGCCTTACGCGATTCCCCAGGGCCGCTACGGGTACAGGATGAACAACGGCACTCTCGTAGACACCATGATCAAGGATGCCCTCTGGGATGCTTTCAATGATTACCATATGATCATGACAGCGGATAATATCTGCCGTGAGTGGAATCTGACCAGGGAAGAGTTGGACGAGTTCGCCCTGAAGAGCCAGCAGAAGGCTGAAGCGGCGCAGAAGTCCGGCGCTTTCGACGCAGAGATCGTACCTGTCATGGTGAAGAAAAAGAAAGAGACAATCGAGTTCAAGGTGGACGAGGGTCCCCGTGCAGGCTCTACCATCGAAGGCCTTGCAAAACTTCGTCCCATCAACAAGGACGGCTTCGTAACCGCAGGCAACGCTTCCGGCATCAACGACGGCGCGGCGGCTATCGTGGTTATGAGCGAGGAGAAGGCGAAGGAGCTGGGTGTGAAGCCTATGGCGACCTTCGTGGCAGGAGCCCTGGCAGGCGTTCGCCCCGAGGTTATGGGCATCGGCCCCGTGGCATCCACGAAGAAGGTTCTGGCCAAGACAGGCATGAAGATCGAGGACTTTGACATCATCGAGGCCAACGAGGCATTCGCGGCACAGTCCGTGGCAGTGGGCAAGGAGTTGGGCATTGATGTGGACAAACAGCTGAATCCCAACGGCGGCGCTATCGCGCTGGGACATCCCGTAGGCGCTTCCGGATGCCGTATCCTGGTAACCCTGCTCCACGAGATGCAGGCCAAGGGGGCAAAGACCGGTCTGGCCACCCTGTGCATCGGAGGCGGCATGGGGTGCTCCACCATTGTGAAGATCGAGGACTAAGGCTTTAGTTTCAGGAAGGGTGCTTCCGGAGGACGTGGAAACGGTTGGCCGGAAGCCGAAAAAGGAAGAATGGCTCTTGCGTTTGAGGCATTCTTTCTTTGATGAAAATAAGTTTACGTGCGGAACTGGAAACAGCATGAGTCCGCCAGGCACCCGGATGGAATTACGGACGCATGTATTTGGCGGCCGGAATTTCATCCATGCAGGGGGTGCCGGACAGAGTTATGCGGAACTGGAAACAGCATAAGTCTGTCAGGCACCCGGATGGAATTACGGACGCATGTATTTGGCGGCCGGAATTTCATCCA
>CAJTSY010000070.1:0-3976 GCA_910578995.1 uncultured Acetatifactor sp. | reverse complement strand
TGCAGGGGGTGCCGGACAGAGTTATGCGGAACTGGAATAGGAGAATAACATAATGGAATTTGTATTGTATGAGCAGAAGGGTGCATACGCCATCATCACCATCAACCGTGAGAAGGCCCTGAACGCCCTGAATTCCACTGTACTGGAGGAATTGGACCAGACCCTTGAGGCAGTGGATCTGGAGACGGTGCGCTGCCTGGTTCTCACCGGCGCGGGAACCAAATCCTTTGTGGCCGGCGCGGACATCGGGGAGATGAGCACGCTGACCAAGGCGGAGGGAGAAGCCTTCGGCAAGAAGGGCAACGACGTGTTCCGGAAGCTGGAAACCTTCCCCATCCCCGTGATTGCCGCGGTGAACGGCTTTGCCCTGGGCGGCGGCTGTGAGATTTCCATGAGCTGTGACATCCGTCTGTGTACCGACAACGCGGTGTTCGGACAGCCCGAGGTGGGCCTGGGGATCACTCCCGGTTTCGGTGGCACCCAGAGACTGGCCCGTCTGGTAGGGGCAGGCATGGCGAAGCAGATGATCTATACCGCCCGCAACATCAAGGCGGCGGAGGCTTACAGGATCGGTCTGGTGAACGAGGTGTATTCTGCCGAAAAGGATGCCGATGGAAATGAAGTGAAGTCCGCGAAGGAAGTGCTGATGGCAGCGGCGGAGAAGATGGCGGCAGGAATCGCAAAGAACGCCCCCATCGCGGTGCGTAACTGCAAGAAGGCCATTAACGACGGACTGGACGTAAACATGGACGAAGCCATTGTCATCGAGGAGAAGCTCTTCGGCGACTGCTTCGAGACAGAAGACCAGAAGTACGGCATGGCATTCTTCCTTGACAAGAACAAGGAGAAGGTGAAAGCCCCGTTCCAGAACAGATAGGCTGAGAGGGAAGAGGGAAAGTCCGACTGCCGCGCAGACAGCGTGGAGCAGCCGGAGGAGACATATTTGAGAGGGAAGGGCAGATTTTTTCGTATGAAAGAGAATCTGCCTAATAAAAACAAGGAGGAGTTTTCAATGAAAGTAGGTATTATCGGTGCAGGCACCATGGGAGCCGGAATTGCACAGGCATTTGCCATGACGGACGGTTATGAAGTATGTTTATGCGACATCAAGCAGGAGTTTGCCGACGGCGGCAAGGCCAGGATTCTGAAGAACCTGAACTTCCTGGTAGGCAAGGAGAAGATCACCCAGGAGAAGGCAGACGCCATTTCCGCTAAGATCGTAACCGGCTTAAAGGACATCTGCACAGACTGTGACCTGGTGATCGAGGTTGCCCCCGAGAACATGCAGATCAAGAAGACCACCTTCAAGGAGCTTGAGAGAATCGTGAAGCCCGAGTGCATTTTTGCCACCAATACATCGTCCCTGTCCATCACCGAGATCGGCGCAGGACTTGACAGGCCCATGATCGGCATGCATTTCTTCAATCCCGCAGACAGGATGAAGCTGGTGGAAGTGATCGCAGGCGCGAATACCCCTGCTGAACTGGTGGAGAAGATCAAGGCTATCTCCGTGGAGATCGGCAAGACTCCCGTTGAAGTGAAGGAAGCTCCCGGATTCGTGGTAAACAGGATCCTGATCCCCATGATCAACGAAGCCATCGGCATCTATGCGGACGGCATTGCCAGTGTGGAAGACATCGATACCGCAATGAAGCTGGGCGCATCCCATCCCATGGGCCCCCTGGCCCTGGGCGACCTGGTAGGTCTGGACATCGTCCTTGCCATCATGGAGGTACTGCAGAATGAGACCGGCGATCCCAAGTACCGTCCTCATCCCCTGCTCCGCAAGATGGTTCGCGCAGGCAAGCTGGGCAAGAAGACAGGCGTGGGCTTCTATGATTATGGCAAGAAGTAATTTTGCCAGTAAGAAGTAATTTTGCCAACAGGAAGTAGATTTGTCTGCAGGAAGCCGGGCTGAACGGTAGAGACGGAGTTTATCCGGCAGGAAAGGGAAGACGGCTGACAAGGGACAGAGCTTAGCTGACAGGAAATATGTCTCGCAGGGAAACCCTGTAGAAGTCGGACAGTTCCGGCGTTCTCCCCTGTTACGGGCTGTCGGCCGGAGCCATGAGTCTGCGGACAACAAATAGGGATGCGGAATCACCGCATGGAATGCTGTGCGGTGGTTCCGTGTGCTGTGCGCAAAAAGGAAGCGCAAGGAGACGGTGCATGCCTGTTCCCAGGGCAGTGTCAGGGGACGGGAAAAGAGAAGGAAAAGCGGCAGAGATTTACACCGGGAAACCGGAGCTGCCGGGACTTAGACAAAGATAGATGGAGGAATGTTAATCATGGATTTTACATTGCGAAAAGAACATGAAATGGCACGTACCCTGTTCAGGGAGTTTGCCGAAAAAGAAGTTAAGCCTCTGGCACAGGAGGTGGATGAGACCGAGGAATTCCCCAGAGTGACCGTAGACAAGATGGCGAAGAACGGTTTCCTGGGCATCCCCGTTCCCAAGGAGTACGGCGGACAGGGCTGCGATCCTCTGACCTACGTTATGTGTGTGGAGGAGCTTTCCAAGGTATGCGGCACCACGGGCGTTATCGTATCCGCACATACCTCGCTGTGCTGCGATCCCATTATGACTTTCGGAACGGAAGAGCAGAAACAGAAATACTTAGTGCCTCTTGCCAAGGGCGAGAAGCTTGGGGCATTCGGTCTCACTGAGCCCGGCGCCGGTACAGACGCCCAGGGACAGCAGACCAAGGCGGTTGCGGACGGCGACGACTATATCATCAACGGATCCAAGATCTTTATCACCAACGGTAAGGAAGCCGACGTATATGTCATTTTTGCAGTTACCGGCATGATCGAGAAGAGGGGCAGGAAGATCAAGGAGATCACCTCCTTCATCGTGGAGAAGGGCACGCCCGGATTCACCTTCGGTACCAAGGAGAAGAAGATGGGTATCCGCGGTTCCTCTACCTATGAGCTGATCTTCACGGACTGCCGTGTTCCCAAGGAGAACATGCTGGGCAAGCTGGGACAGGGCTTCAAGATTGCCATGCACACCCTGGACGGCGGACGTATCGGTATCGCCGCACAGGCCCTGGGCATCGCTGAGGGCGCCCTGGAGAGGACCATCGCCTACACCAAGGAGAGGAAGCAGTTCGGCAAGCCTATCGCCGCCCTGCAGAACACCCAGTTCCAGCTGGCTGACATGGCCACCAAGGTAGAGGCGGCTCAGCTTCTGGTGTACAAGGCTGCCATGGCCAAGGCCACCCAGAAGGAATACGGCTTCGAGGCTGCCCAGGCCAAGCTTTACGCCGCGGAGGTTGCCATGGAAGTGACCACAAAGGCTGTCCAGCTGCATGGCGGCTACGGCTATACAAGGGAGTACGATGTGGAACGCATGATGCGCGATGCCAAGATTACCGAGATCTACGAAGGCACAAGTGAAGTACAGCGCATGGTTATCAGCGCCGCATTGTTGAAGTAATTTTGTCGGTTGTTCATGTCTTGAGGATAAACGCAGGATGCCTGCGGCAGAAGCGGAAATTCTCTGAGGCATGACAGTGCGGGAAAGCAACAGATTCACATGAAAATAGAAAATAAGGAGTGAAAATACAATGAAAGTTGTTGTTTGTATTAAGCAGGTTCCCGATACCAAGGGCGGCGTGAAATTCAATCCCGACGGTACTCTGGACAGGGCGGCCATGATGACCATCATGAACCCTGACGACAAGGCAGGCGTGGAGGCGGCGCTTAGGTTAAAGGATCAGTACGGCGCTGAGGTTACCGTTGTGACTATGGGGCTTCCCAAGGCGGAAGACGTGCTCCGTGAGGCTATGGCCATGGGCGCGGACAAGGGCGTCCTGGTGACAGACAGAGTCCTGGGCGGCGCAGATACCTGGGCTACATCCCAGACACTGGCAGGCGCGCTGAGGAACATGGAATATGACCTCATCATCACCGGACGTCAGGCCATCGACGGCGATACCGCCCAGGTAGGCCCCCAGATTTCCGAGCACCTGA
>CAJTSY010000069.1:16301-20744 GCA_910578995.1 uncultured Acetatifactor sp. | reverse complement strand
ATTTAGCTGATTCTGTTTAGCCGGTTCTGTATAAGTGGTTCTATCTTAAATGGTTTTGGCTCGTGTACATTGAAAGAGCATTTGTGCCTTTTCTGCGGCAATTTCAGCCAGTCTTTTTCTTGTTGCTCTCTCCATTATGTCCTCCCTAAGTCAGGAATCATCCTTTGACCGTCAAAATTCTCATTCCGCGCCTACTGCTGCCGGAACTGAATGGTTCCTGTCTCCGCATCCATGGACTCCACGATAGCCAGTGACTCCAGGTGATAGCCCAGATTGCGGATCACCCTGCCGCCGATCTGGAATCCCTTTTCCACGGCAATACCCAGGCCCTCAATGACGGCTCCCGCGGATTCTGCAATAGAAATCAGCCCCTGAAGGGCACAGCCGTTGGCCAGAAAGTCGTCGATAATCAGGACATGGTCTTCCGGTCCCAGAAACTTTTTCGATACAATCACCTGATTCTTGTTCTTGTGGGTGAAGGACTCCACCTCCGCCACATACATTTCCCCCTCGATGTTGATGGATTTGGACTTCTTCGCAAATACCATGGGAACACCGAATTCATTGGCCACCGGATAGGCGATGGCGATTCCCGATGCCTCGATGGTCAGCACCTTGGTTATGGGTTTGCGGGCGAAGCGGCGGTGAAATTCCCTGCCGATCTCGTTCATCAGGGAGATATCCATCTGATGGTTCAGAAAGCTGTCCACCTTCAGCACGTTTCCGGGCTTCACAATGCCGTCTCTTGCGATTCTTTCTTCCAGAAAATTCATCTGTCGTACCCTCCTTATACAGGTTCAAAGTATGTCGTCCTCCAGTCCATAGACCTCAATTTCATAAATACGCGCCGCGCTGTCGCTTCCCTGGGTGGGTTCTTCTATCAAAAGCCGCACAAACCTTGCCTCTGCCGGGGCAAAGGCATCGTGGGTGGTTTCCGCCGTATTTTTCGTCACACGGCATACTTCCATAAATTCCTCGCCGTCACGGCTGACCAGAATTGTGTAGGCCCTGGTGTTCATGTCAGGACTCTCCCCACCCGCCTGGGCGTGGAAAATATCCACGGCGCTGACAGTCTTTTCCTCTCCCAGATCCAGGGTAATCTCATGGGGTGCATTTCCGGTGGCACACCACTTTTTCCCCCTGTCCCCGTCCACTGCAAACGGGGGAGCTTCATTTTCATTTACGTAGGAATCTGCCTGAACCGGGGCTCCCCGGGAAAGCAGCGACAGTCCGCCGGAGGCAGCCTTTGTAATGACAATATATGCCTCTTGGGAAGCTTCACTGCTCCCTGATTCGTTTTCAGCCTTCACGGACACCGGATAGATCCCTTCCTGGGAATAGCTCACAGAAATTTCTTCTCCCTGTGCGCTTTCCTGGCTGGCTCCGGGAAGAGTCCATGTCACCTTCTCTGTATTCCGGGAACAGAAACTGCGGAACGTGATGGTATCTCCGGGTGCCGCCAAAGTGACATCCGCGGTAAAAGCTGCCCTTGGAAGACTGTTGTCCGGCCATTTCAGGACAACCCTGTCGCCGCTTCCCTCTTCCAGGAAGCAGTTGACCGGAACCACCTCCAGGACCGTCTGCTCTTCCCCTGCAGTCCGTGGAAGTCCGTGCAGGTAAAAGCTCTCCGTGTTGGACACGCCTGCCAGATAGCGGTTATTATCCTCCCCGATCCGATAGATCTCGTAATACACAGGAGCATCTCCGGTACCGGACGAAGCGGAAGGCTCCCCCTCCTCCCGGGCATCCCCAGTCTCCCAGGACAGACGCACACCGGCATACATGGCATCCTCGTCAAATCCGCTGTCCATGATCTGTACATCACTTACATCCATATTCCAACCTGTCCCGGCCTCCGCCATAGTAATATTTCCAAAACGAAGCCCCGCTTCCCCTGCGTCCCTGTCCGCAGACATTCTGCAGGAAATCGTCCTGATCTTCTTCCCTGCCAGGCCGGACATGTCATACGCCACTGTCGTCCATTCGGAATCAACCAGCCTGTCTCCCTCCAGCACAACCTCCGTGCCATCCTCCAAAGCCAGTATTGCATCCAGGGCAATCTCCGCCCCAAAAGCCTTCGCCGTGATGGTAAAAAGCATCCGGTTCTCCACCGGGAGCTCCGCGCTATACAGGCGGATAACGGATTCCGTGTTCTGCTTCATGGTTCCGGACAACAGCAGGCTGCTGCCCCCATACCACGCATCCTCCATATCCAGATCCGCCGTCAGACCATTGCCCTCTTCGTTTTCGATAATATACCGGTAAGTAGGCAGGATGTCAGAAAGGCTGCGGTTGTTCCAGTCCCACAGGCTGATCTGGTACCCCTCCTTAAAAAAGCTGTAACCGTTCCCCGTGGAAAAATTAGTCACAAAGGGCAGCGAAGTCACGGCCGTACGTTCCGCGACAAAAGTGGAAATCCCCTGCCACTGAAGGGCATCCTGATTCCCGGAACCTGCAGAAGGGTCACCATACTGGTTAACCCACAGCATGTTCTCCTTTTTCCGGAAGTCCTCCATATTTTCTGCACTGGAAAAAGCCCAGCTTGGACAGTAAAGCCCCAGGGATGTCAGGGTGCCTCCCGCCGGCTTCTCAAACAGGCTCCAGTTCACCCTGGTCATGTAACCATTGGCCTGAAGGTCAATGCCGGCATACAGATCATAAGGGTCAATCCCCAGTTCCTCCGCCAGGGCGGCAGAGTCCTTCAGCAGTTCCCTGCCTCCCGATGCCAAATCCTTCCATCCAAAATTTATAAACATTCCGTCCGCCAGATCTTTGCCTCCATCCTTCAGAAAAGCAGCATTTTTATCCGTCAGTGCGTTCTGCCAGGCCATCTGACCCTCGTCTGTCATGGAATCATAATAGATCAGCTCCAGTTCCGGTGCCTGTGCCTTAAAATAAGCCAGAAATTCCTTCATTTTGTCGGCATGCTTTTTAGTCAGGGGCTCCTCCTGTGTTCCCTCCGTCTCCTGGTTGATAAACCATCCGTCAAAACCGTATACCCTGGCCGCCTGGATCAGTTTGTCAGCCACAGGATAGGACCTGCCTTCTTGCCCCAGCAGATCGTCCAGCCATTCCATCTTGCCGCCGTGAGCCGTCTGGGGCATGAATACCGTCCCCAGTACTTTGACGCCATTCCTGTGTCCCGCATCAACCACGTCCGCGGCAGGAGGCACAATAAGCCCTTCACCTGAAGAGCCGCCCCAGTACACAAGGCTGTCCACATACTGCCAGTAGGAAAAAACATTCGCCTCTGCAGTATTTCCTCCGTGGGGCAGGTTTCCGCTGGTATTGCGGTTCATGATGGAGAGGGCCAATACCTTTGTGTCCCTGTTCTGGGTCGCATTCACGGTGTCCAGGCTTTCCCTGTCCCGCCGGACGGCCAAGGGGACAGTGCTTTTATGGAACAGCAGATCCCCGTCTTCCTCCGGATCCCATTCCAGAATCTGTGCCGGAAACCAGTAGGGCACCTCCGGCTGAATCCCCAGAACCAGATCAGGATGTTCGTTCTCCATGGTCACACCATAGCCGGGCGGCACAACCGACATTCCGTCAGCAACCTTCCCTCCCGTCCCGTTTCCGGAAACTGCCTCCTCCGCTCTGTCTGTCCCGTCACCGTTCTCTCCGAAGTCTGTTTCCTCTGCCGTATCCGCCCCTTGTTCTGCCGTCTGGCTATCCCCGTCCCTGTTTCCATCCTGGACATTTCCGCCTTCAGCTGTCTGTTCTGCCGTTCCCGGCGTTCCGGTTCCCCCGGTGGGGCTGTCTTCCCCGCTGCCACAGGCCCCGGTACTCATTCCCAGGGCAGCTGCCAATAGTACTGCTGTCATCTTTTCTGCAAAACTCTTCCTGTTCATCTGGGATTTTCCTCCTGTTCAATTGCCGTGCACGTCATCGGCGCTGTGTGCCCAAATCATGCACAGGCTCCCCCTCCTGCAATTCCCTGCCGGGTGATCGATACTACATTGCATGCATACATGCTTCACTTCTTCTGCTCTCAAAATAAGGAAAACGTTCCAACGCATCAAAAATATCCCCAAAGTCCTCCCTGGGAGCCAGATCTATGTAACGCTCCAGCAGTTCTGTCTCCTGTTCCCGGAACCTTCCATAAAAAATGTCAAACAGGTTATGCCCCCGCAGGTATGTACGAATTTCCTCCATATGAAGTCTCACATCCTCAACAGTCTCCAGTTCCCGACCCAGGATTTCCGTCAGATGGCGCCCGCTTTTCAGTCGACGGAGATACTCCTTCCACTTTTCCAGAATCGTCCTATAAAAGACCTCCTCCGACTCCACAATGCCCAGCTGCACCATCACCCCCGGATTCAGGAAATAATTTTCAAAGGAATAGTACTTCAGGATCAGCACATTCTCCGGCCGGACCTTGGGCAGTTTATCCATGTCTTCCCGGTTACGCTCCTCATAATAAAGGCAAAGCTGATTCGCCAG
>CAJTSY010000069.1:7148-16201 GCA_910578995.1 uncultured Acetatifactor sp. | reverse complement strand
CAGGTTCGGGGAATGGGTGGTAAAAATCACCTGGTTCTTGGCAGCCAGACGGTAAAGGATGGTACCGCACATCTTCTGCAGGCTGGGATGCAGGAAAATCTCCGGATCCTCAATCATAATAATACTGGGGAGCGTTTCCTCAATCTGCGTGTAGGCCTCCAGAAGGGAAAAAAGATAAATCGAACGCATTCCCTTTCCCATGTGGGAAATCGGACGGGGCACATTCTGGGCCGGATGGCGTATCTCGGTGGTCACCTCCAGAATCTTCTCCACGTCCCGGTTCATGGAATACAGGATGCTCTCGCGGCCTCCGTTTTTGTGGAAACAGTCGTTGACCATGCGGGCAAATGTATCCAGGTTCAGCTGATACAGCTTGTAGTCCAACAGCTTGGAAACCTCCAGGGCGTCCATCTGGGCCGGACTTTTCTGTTCAATCAGGCCTATACAGTGGAAGCAGTGGTTACATTCCCTGGCCTGGTTGAACATGCAGCAGCCTGACCGCATGCGTTTCAGAATCTCATTCTCCTGCAGAAGCAGCATGTCACTCTGCAGCTGTTCCAGGCGCCGTTCCGTATCCACATGATATATCGGTGGAAATACTTCCTTAATGTAGGAGTTATTTTTATTGACGCCGTCCTGGTACCGGACGCGTCCGTCCCTGTTGGCAGTCATGGTAAAGGTGAGCCTGCCGCCGTGGTATGAGGGGAGCTTCTGGCAGAAATCCTGCATCCATGCTTCCTTCTTACGGTACTGGCTGACCACTCCCCTGCGCCGCAGCTGTTCCAGGTCCTCCTCCGTAAAGGACAGGGTTACCTGAATCCGGATCTTGGTTCCCGCCTCCCCGAAGTCCTCCGGACTGATCTGATATCCGCCGCCTGCCGCCCGGACGGCATCCAGGACAGTGGTTTTCCCCGTGTTGTTCTGCCCCACCAGAATCAGGGCATTCTCAATGTCGGGAATGTGCATATCATGTATGGACTTAAAATTCTGTATATGTAACTCCGAAATTTTCATCAAAAACTCCTATCCGCCGTCTCTGCCGTTCACAGCTTTCATTGTAACACACTTTTTCAAAATGAAAACAGTTTTCCGCAGAAAATCCAAAACAAAATTTCAGTCTCTGGATTTTTAGCCCTGCCTCCCCTGCCGTCCATGTCTGCCGTGCAGAAAAACAGCCCAGACACTACTCAAAAGAATGTCAGTTGCTCATATTTTTCAGGAAATTCGTGCAGATACTGAAAACAGTTCCCTACATCATAAACAATCCCATTCTTTTCACATACTTCCCGGAAAATCCCCATAAGCCTGTCATGTCTTTCGCTTTTCAGTTCATAGGAATAGCCATATTTCCCATGGTATTTCTGCCTGAGCCCCGGGAAATGCCGGTCAAGGGCTTGGTAAAAATATTCCCGGTCCCCGTTCCGCAGGGTCAGGCCCATCCCAAAACAGATGATCCCATATACCTTTGCCTGTATACAATATTCCAGGATTCCCCTGATATTTTCTTCCGTGTCGTTCAGGAAAGGAAGTACAGGGGACAGCCATACAATGGTGGGAATCCCATTGTCGCGCATAATATTCAGAACCTCAGCCCGTCTCCCCGTAGTGCACACATTGGGTTCCAGAATCCTGCACAGGTCCTCGTCACAGGTAGTCAGCGTAATCTGTACCACACACTTTGCCTTTTCGTTGATGCTTTTAAGCAAGTCCAAATCCCGCAAAATCCTGTCGGACTTAGTCTGGATGGCTGCCCCGAACTCGTAACGCTCGATCAGCTCCAGACATTTTCTCGTAATCTGAAGGGACTCCTCACAGTGCATATAGGGGTCGCACATGGCGCCTGTTCCTATCATGCATCTCTTCCGTTTGGATCGGAGCGCCTTTTCCAACAGCTCCGGTGCATTTTGTTTCACCTCTACATCCTCAAACTCGTGGTTAAACCCATAGCAGGTGCTTCTGCTGTCACAATAAATGCAGCCATGGGTACAGCCCCGGTACACATTCATTCCGTTCTGCGGGGACAATATTCCCTTTGCATTGACAAAATGCATGAAAGAGCCTCCTTCCTTCTGTTCCTCCACAGCCGTTTTCCCACGTTATCATTCCACCTTTATTGTAATATATTTCGGAATTCATGGCAATTTCTTTCCGTAACGTTTTTACGTCTATAACTGTTCTTTTTTCAATCCCACAGAAGGGTTGACAAAATAAAGTCCACACTCGTATAATAACAATATATGGTTCATATGAGAACCAAAAACTACTTATACAAGTGAGGGTAAGACAACATGAAAAGCATTCGTACCAAAATCACCTTATGCCTCATCGTGACCGTAGTGGCGGCCCTGGTTGCAGCAGGCGTTTCCGGCATCGTGCCCAATTACCGCAGCACCATCACCACCGTGGACCACATGATGAGCGAAACCGCAGTCCTGGCGGCAGAACGCGTGGAGCAGGAGCTGAACGCTTACCGGAACGTGGCCATGGATACGGGCTGCATTCCCCAGTTATCCGCTCCGGACGTAACGCCGGAGGAGAAGAAATCCATCATCGACGAGCGCTGCTCCATGCACAATTTCCAACGCGGAAATATCATCGGCACGGACGGCATCAGCATCTTTGACGGCAAGGATTATTCCGACCGTGAATATGTACAGCAGGCCATGCAGGGCAACGTCTATGTATCTGAGCCCCTGATCAGCAAGATTACGGGCGAGCTGTCCATTATGGTGGCGGCCCCGCTTTACGCCGAGGGAACCCAGGGCGGCGCCATCGCAGGCGTGGTCTACTTTGTTCCCCCCGAGACGTTTCTCAATGACATTGTATCCTCCATCCAGATCGGGGAGAACAGCCGGGCCTACATGATCAATAAAACCGGCGACACCATCGCCGACATCACCCTGGATACCATCACGGTCCAGAATATCGAAAACGAGGCCGGAAGCGATTCCTCCCTGAAAGACCTGGCCGCCCTTCACGCCGCCATGCGCCGGGGAGAAAACGGATTCGGAGACTATGACAGCCCTGAGGGCAAAATGTTTATGGCCTACGCCCCGGTAAACGGAACGGACGGATGGAGCATCGCAGTCACCGCTCCCCAGCTGAATTATCTGTCCACTACATATAAAGGCATGGCCATCAACATCCTGGTAATGGCGGGAAGCGTCCTCATTTCCATCGTGGTCGCCCTGCTTCTGGCCGGCAGCATCAGCAATCCCATGAAAGCCTGTGCAAAACGGATGCAGCTGTTGGTTGAAGGCGACCTGGATACCCCCATGCCCAAAATCAGCAGCAAAGACGAGACAGGCATGCTTGCCCGCTCCACGGAATCCCTGGTGGAAGGCCTGAGCACTGTCATCAACGATATCAGCTATCTGCTGAATCAGCTGGCGAACCAGAACCTGGATGTCCATACCAAACAGGAACAGGTATATGTGGGAAGCTTCCGGAACATACTGCTCTCCATGCGCCATGTGAAAATTGAATTAAGCCATATCATACGCCAGGTAAACGCTTCCTCCAACCAGGTTGCCTCGGCCAGCAGCCAGCTGTCCTCCAGTGCCCAGACTCTCAGTCAGGGAACCGTGGAACAGGCCAGCGCGGTGGAAGAACTGGCATCCCAGGTCACCGAGATTTCTTCCCAGGCAAAGCATACCGCCGAGGGAGCCGTGGACGTCCGCTCCCAGACCCACCTGGCAGGCAAGGAAGTCTCACAGTGCAATCAGCAGATGCAGAAGCTGATGGATGCCATGGACAATATCCAGACCTGCTCCAACGAAATCGAAAAAATTCTGAAGACCATAGAAGATATTGCCTTCCAGACCAATATCCTGGCACTGAACGCCGCGGTGGAAGCCGCCAGGGCAGGCGAGGCAGGCAAGGGCTTTGCCGTGGTGGCCGAAGAAGTCCGCAGTCTGGCCGGAAAATCCGCCCAGGCCGCCAAGAACACCTCCGCCCTCATCGAACGCTCTTCCCAGGCGGTACACGAAGGTTCCGGCATTGCGAAGGAAACCGCCGATATCCTGTTGGAGGTGGTAGAAAGCATCCAGTCTGTCGTGAATTCCATCGACAACATTGCAACGGTATCCAATGAACAGGCCGAGGCCGTCTGGCAGGTATCCGAAGGCATCAATCAGATATCCATGGTGGTCCAGAACAACAGCGCCACGGCCCAGGAAGGCGCCGCTGCAAGCGAACAGCTTTCCGCCGAGGCCACAGGCCTGAAACAGCTGGTAGAACGATTCCAACTGTCTGCCGAATAAACACATACTTTTTTACGAACATCAGCAACAGGCAGGCACTGCGAACGCTTTCACATCCGCAGCGCCTGCCTGTTTGTCAGTTGTCACCGAGCACTGGCATGTGCAGTTCCCCCCGCTCCTTCTCCGCCAGAAGCGCATAAAATGTGGCCCACTGACTGGGCTTTCCCACTTTTTCCTTCGGCAGATAAGACTTGGTCATGGTGCCGGCCAGGATTACCCTGCCCATGCTGTCCTTCGTGGCATTCAGATACTGCCATCCGGCGGCAGCCTCCGGAGCGTTCCCGTATCCCAGGGCGGAAACAGTCTCCATGATATTCTGGATTCCCACCCGCATGGGTTCAAAGGGATAAAAGGCATCCGCATTCCGCCATCCTGCTTTGTCGTCAAGCACCAGCCTGTCCGGCTCTCCCCGCCGAAACAGCAGATTCCTGCCCAGAAAATAGGAAACCAGCCTTTCTTCTATCCCAAGGGCAATTCCCTTTTTGCGGCAGCATGCGCACAACCGCAGGGCATAGTAATCGGCTTTATAACAGCTCTTTGGGACGTAGTCCAGTTTCGATTTCCTCCTTTCGCAGAGAAACCCTCCATCTGGAAGGCTCCCGTCCGGCAGCGTGGCAAAAATCCGCTGCACCTCCGGCTCCTCACCGAACCCCAGGGACACTAGGGCCTGTAAAAGCAGGAAGGCTTCGCAGCCGAAGTCAAAACCCGCCCCTTTCCTTTTCATCGCCGTCTCGGCTTCAAGTAAGCCCATGGCCGGAAGGGATAAACGGAGGGAACCTGCCCCAAGCCTCTCCATTGCCGCCTCAAACCAGACGGGCGGCATCATGGAACGATCAAGGCCGCATTCCGCCAGGGCATTCACGTAATACACATACCATAATCCCTTTGCCCTGTACCAGTCCTCCGGCAGCTTATCCGCAATCCATTTGAAAGCTGCGTAAGGATCATCCTCCTGCCCCAGTAATTCTGTCTTCGTACAGTGTTGGATTGCGGGGTTTCCGGTCTCCAGCAGCCAGCTGACTGCAGCGTTTGGCATGTCCGATCTCCTCCTTAATGTTAAGTGTCCGTAATTGTGTACTATTATACTGCCTGTAATATGACATCAGTATGTCATATTTAGGGACAAACTTGTTTCATTCCTTACATAAATTCTGCAAATTTCACATCAACCGCAAATAAATAGGCATACCAGACTTTACATCCGATATACCTCATAGATTACAGCAGCTGCTCACCCTTATATCTCCAGCAAGCAGCGCAACATATTCCTTTACAACGTCCTTTTTAATTTCATATTCTATGTTTGTATAAGCTTCCTGCCCTTGATCCTTGCCCAAAATAAATAATATCTTATTCAGTTCCTTTGATACTGACGATATTTTCTTGTCCTGCACAGTTTTAGGAATCATAAATCTTGTGTCACCTTTAGCATAATCATAACCAATTATACCTGTTTCATTCCCCAATGCCATAGACAAATAGAACTTTTCAGGACAATCCGAAATCTGTCCAATCTTAATGTATTTCGCATTTGCAACAAAGTCGAAAACCTTCTTGAAGATTTCACATTTTTTATATGCTTCCGAATAACTATGTACCAATGAAAGATTTTCTGATATATCCACACCATTTTTACATAGGCCGTACGCTTCTACATGATTTTTGTCATCCAATTTGCATCCTAATAAATGCCAGAAATTATATTCCTTAAATGTGATGCAGCAATGCCTTGGAGTATCATTTTTCCCTTTGCCAAATACGACAACGTAATCATTCCCACATTTTTCATCATATAACCGTATACATTCCTTTACGCATTCTAATAATTTATTTGATATCATTGTACTTTCTATACATTAACAAAGAGTCATGGAAGCCTCCACAACTCTTCGCTAATATGACCTTTGGTTTATTACGTTGCTTACCAACTCTGCGGGCATTACACCCACCCGGCATTTAGGGACAACCCTGTTTCCCTCATTTGCTGATGTCCGTGTAAAGTTTTTTCGGTGCCAAAACACCGCTGCACGCTCCTTATGCAGATGTCCGGTTACCCGGAAAGAGGATGTATCCCTCTTTGGCAAAGACAAGGAAACTTTCCGTTTCCTTACTTAATATTATATCCAATTTCTCATAATAGTCAACCAAAACTTTTGTTCTTTTCCCGGCTCAACCACCTTTATATGCAAAAAACTTCCCATCCTCGCTAAACCATTATATAATCATTTCAATAAATTTCAAAAAAATCCCCACCCCACCCAACAAAACCCCCTCCCCGGACACTTTATAGACGAAGGCAGGTGAAAACGATGAAACACTACAATCTTGAAAACTACATCGAAAAAGTTTACGGATACGCGGTCAAGCATACATACTCCCGGGAGGAGGCCGACGAGCTGGCCCAGGAGATCCTGTTCACCGCGGTCCGTGAGCTGCCCAGGCTCAGGGAAGACAACAGATTCGAGCCCTGGCTCTGGGGGATCGCCTCCAATGTGACGAAAAGCTTCCGGCGCAGCCTCGGAAAACAGCGCGCGATGTATTCCTATGACTCGCTTGAAGCCCTTCCCTGTGAGGACGCCTATTTCGATGAGCAGGAGGAGAGCTATGACTTCCTGCGGACCAAGATCGCCATGCTCTCCGCCATCTACCGTGACATCATCGTTCTCCACTACTACGACGGCCTTCCCACGAAAACCATCTCCGAAAGGCTGAACATCCCGGAAGGCACCGTCCGGTGGCGCCTTGCGGAAGCCCGGAGAAAACTGAAAAAGGAGTATAACGGTATGAATGAGACTGCTTTAAGACCTGTAAAGATGAGACTGGATATCTACGGAAGCGGAAATTATAACGGAAAGACCATTCCCTTTCCCTCCGTATATATCAATGACGCCCTCTCCCAGAACATACTGTATTACTGCTATGAACAGCCCTGCAGCGTGGAAGAACTGGCGAAGCTGTGCGGCGTTCCGGCATACTATATCGAAGAGAGGATGGAGAATCTGCGGCGGCGGGAAGCGGTAATAGAACCCACTAAGGGCAGGTACCAGACCGATTTTATCATCTATTCGGACAAACATGGAATCTACTGTGAAGAAAATGCCGAAAAAGCGCTTATGCCTATTATGGACAGGCTGCTGAAAGCGCTGAGCGACATAGCCGAAGACGCTTCCAAGCTCGGTTTCTACCAGGCGGAAAAAAGCGAAGCCGATTTATTCTACCTCTACGGAGCCATGGCGTTTTCCTATTTCGATGAACACTATTGCAAATTGCCCTGGCCGCAGATAGAGAAAAGATATGACGGTTTTGAATGGCGTTACCAAGGGAGCATGGAAACCGGACAGCATCCCCGAATCGGAATCGGTACGCAGAGCTGTGTCAACAATGATGACCGCGGCAGCTTCAGTCACAAGGTATACTGCATCAGCGGTGTGACATTCCGCCAGATGATGTACGATAATTATATCACTGCCTGCATCGACATTTTATGCGACGGCTCGGCCCGGGACATTGATTCCGCAGCGGCCGCGATTCAGGACGGATACATTGTAAAGAGGGCGGACGGCAGCTTTTTCATCACGATTCCCTTCTTCGCCAAAGAGCAGAAAGCGGAGTTCGATGCCATAGCCGATAAATACCTTGCGCCCCTTATGCCGGAGTATTCCAAAATCGTGGACAGGTTTATCGCGGGATATAAGAAGCTGTTTCCGAAGCATTTAAATGACGACGCAGACCGTGCATGCCGGAATATGTTTCTGGGGCTGTATGAGGCAATTATCCGGTACGCCCAGAGAACCGGGGCGGTTCAGATGCCGTCGCCTGGCTGCTGCTGCGATGTCTTAATTCAGTCCAGATAGCTTTACCGCACCGCCGGGAAATGAAAGCTCCCGGCGGTTTTTCAGACCATTTCCAGACAATTACTGTACTCTGATAAATTTTCGGCCTGCCAGGCGGAGGAGGGAGGCGATGCGGTGGACACGCCTCCCGTCGACAACGACGCAGACGGAAATTTAGCCAAGTGAAACATGTTGTTCATTGGTGAGGGTCATACTGGCACGGTCCGCTCCCGCAAACCACAATCGGCTCTCCCGCTCCCACTCCTTTTCGGGCGCTTCATCGTAATTTTTTCTGATCATTTCCATGTTCTCTTTTTCCTGCATTCTCTCCTCCTCTCTGGACCTCCAGATTTTTCTTCGCCAATGCCGCTCAAAAATCAAGCGCACACCTAACCTTCATAGTCCTCCCGCAGGATTCCGTATACACTCATATCGCAGATGCCCTGATTATTCCAACCCGCCTGACGCAAAAGCCCTTCATAGCGCAGACCGCACTTCTTCATTACCATTCCGCTGTGGGGATTGTTCACATCATGTCGGGCAAAAATCCGGTTCACCCCCACTTCCCGGAATAAAAAGCGAATTACCTCCGAAAAGCATTCCGTCGTAATCCCGCGGTTCCACCATTTCTTTCCGATGCAGTATCCCACCTGGGCCTCGCCCACCTCTTCTCTCCAGGTCACAACGGAAATACTTCCGATGGGCTCCATGGTTTCCTTCCACACGATGGCCCACTGGTAATTTTCGGGATCGCCGTTTTTCTCTACCCAGGAGGAAACCACTTTTTCCGTTACCTCCTGCGACAGATGGGTGGGCCATGTGAGATACTTCGTCACCTCCGGGTCACTTGCCCAGTTTCGAAACATCGGGGCCGCATCCTCCGGCACAAACGCCCGGATAATCAGCCGCTCCGTCTCCAGTGTCCTGCTTCCTAAATGTTTCATAACTCCTCCTCTCC
>CAJTSY010000069.1:2043-7048 GCA_910578995.1 uncultured Acetatifactor sp. | reverse complement strand
GCCCGTCGTCATTCCAGTCCTGGGGCAGGCCATACCTGTGGATGATATCCAGGATTTCCTCATAGGTGTACAGCTTTTTCCTGTACTCCTTCCCGTCGTTTACCAAAGGGCTGAACGCAGGCATGGAATCCCCATAGGTAAAAGAGAGCGTACGCTTGTCAAATTCTTCCACGGAAATCTTCAGATATGCCCCGTTCTCGAACCAGGTGCTCAGCCATGGGCTGTGCTCCACCACCATGTAATGGGGAATCCGGCGCTCCATCCTTCCGCCCTTTCTGGCAAATTCTTTCCGCAGGATTTCCTCGCAGTTCCGGCGGTGCTCCACATACAGCGGATCCCGCCTGGCGCTCTGGGAACCGGGCTTTTCCTGTCTGATGCGGGCCAGAACTGCCTTCGCCTCCTCTACGGACAGGTCTGACAGATTCCGGAACGGGCCTGTTGTCCTGTCATAATAATGATACAGCTCCACTTTGTACTTCCTCCCATGCTTCCCCAAAAGGGAACTTCTGTCTGCTCCTTCTTCTGCCCCATTCCCATATAACCCCGGGCATATGTTATTTTATACTATTTGTTATTTCATTTATTTTTGCACTAAATTTCACCACAAAAGTGAGAGAGACTTCTGTTTGAAGACCAAAAGCTTGAAACCCAAAAGGGCCTAAAGCCTGAAACCCAAAAGTTTGAAGCTCAAAGCTTCAGCCCACCGTCAGATACCGTACCTCCTCCGCCTCCCAGGGCGCAGGAACCTCCAGTTTGTCAATCATCTCCTCCAGAACACTTTCCGGAATGTGTCTCTGCCTTATGCTGTTGCGCTCCAAAAGCTCCCGGTAGGGAACCTCCAGATAGAGAATATGCACTCTGGCGCCATATCCCGCACACAGCGCTGTCAGCTTTCTGCGGGTCTCCCGGATAATATTGGTAGCATTCCAGATAAACGGCTGCTTCCTGCGCAGGAACCCTTTCGCCTGCTCCAGGGCCGCCATTGCCACCCTTCCGGAGCCTTTGGCCGGCGATATCCCCATCTCCTCACGGAGCCGGTCCAGGGAAACCACCGACAGGCCGCCTCCCTTTTCCGCTATCCAGCTGTCCTTCCCGGACAGGGGCAACCCTGACATCAGATACACATCAAATGTCCTGTCATCATAAAGCTGCGCCCCCTGCCCCAGATTCTCCGTATGGAAAAAAACTTGTTTTGTATACGAATTATAAAATGGATACGGCTTTTCCCATACTCCCAGTTCCCGGGCATATTCACCGAACCAGTCCACCCGGTCCGCCAGGGCCTCCCGGTCATCCACAATCCGCCCCAGTACATCCGCTTTGGCCAGCAGATGCAGCTGCCTCAGGGAGATGCTCTCCGCTGCCTTCAGCAGCTCGGCCTCAGGCCTTAGCTTTTCAGCGAACCACAGCGGCAGGCCATGGTACCGGATCAGCTTCGCCGCCTGCTCCCTTTCTGCAAAGGACAGCCCGAACCGTTCCTTCTCCCTGTAGGCAAGAGCCCGAAACACTTTCTCACCTGCCAGGGCATGTCTGGGAGAAAGAATCTTTCCCTCTTCCTTTTTGGTGCAGTTCTTTTTTCCGACATCATGAAAAGCGGCGGCCGGGAACAGAATCTCCCGCTCCCCGGCATCCATAGCGTTCCACTCCGCAAATCCTGTCAATGCCCGGCAAACCATCTCCGTATGGCGGTACACGTCCCCCTCGCCGTGAAACGTTTCCTCCTGGGGCACGCCCTTCAGCCGGTCAAGCTCCGGGTATCGCTCAAGGCAGAATCCGGAAGAAGCGCCCGCAAAGGCATCTCCCCTGAAAAACCGTTCCCTGCTCCCTGCCCCATCGCCCGGCTCCCCAAAAGCCAGCTTCTTATCCTTCATTCCAGGCACCTCCCTCTCCGGCGTCAAAGAGGTCCGCGCCATCCGCCAGACAGTTGGCTACAATAGGGCGCTTCACCCAGTGGCTCTCCGAATTCAGTATGGTATTCAGAAAAGATCCGCGCACATATTTCAGACGGTCCGTCACATAATCCCCGTCCTCCACCTTGATGTAGATTCCCTCCATAATTCCGCTTAAATCCGTCTGCCGCCGGGCCTCCTCCGCCTTTACTCCCGCTTTGCGGCACTGAGCCTCAAAGCTTTGTTCCTTTTCTTCCGACACGAAGGCGCTTCTGCCGATATAAGCCGCAATCTCCTGCACACTATTGTAATACCCCCGGGCCAGTACCCGGACAGAACGGATAAAGGGGGCCGCCGCCAGAAATTCCCTCCGTTTCCGGGTGGAGAAAAAGCGCCCCTCTTCCCTGTCAAAGATATCAAACTCCATGAAATAATGAGGCAGGCTGTCATAAAATACCGTGTGCTTTGCATACAGCCACTCCCCATACAATATATACCTGTCCTCCAGAAGGCGGCACAGCCTGTCTTCAAAACAGCCTGCCCACAGCTTGAACAAATCAAACTGCCTTTCCCCATATCCGCCGTTCAGATAATGCCCCCTGCTCTGAAGCATCATCTTTCCGGAAGGGTCAAAACTGATTCCGCAGTTCGCACCGTCCACTTTTTCCTCCAGGACCAGATATTTCCCCTGGATTTCCCCAAAATCCACGCATTTCAAATCTTCGTCCCCGGTCTGCTCCCTGGATCCTTCCAGGTGGCGGGTACGGGGATATTTCAAAATCTGATTCATCATGATCGATTTCCATCTCCTCTCTTTAAAAGCCGGAAATGAAACAGAACCCCTGTCCTCCGGCCATATTCCAAAACGCGAGCCGTCTGCAAAAGACTTCTCATGGTACAAAAACTACAGCCGCCGGCAATCTGTTAAAATTCGCCTGCGTCTGCGGTTCTGCCTTTCGTTTTTGAAATATGGTATTACATGGGGTCCTCCAATCTGAAATCAAAACTTCTGCTTTTTTCACTATAACACGAAGGAATATTTTTGTCAATTTTTAGAAAGTCATTTTGGCGCCTTCTGTCAAAGCAATCGCTTCGATCACAAGTCAACCTGATGGTTGCCTGAGATCGTTCGTGCATAATGCCCACGAAAACCCTGGCGGAGGCACCGAGTGAACAGTAACCAGTCTCCCCGTTAATGTCTGCACATTATCAATCATTTCTTGCGTTTTACCGACAATCATGATAAAATCAAACCATTCAATCAATCGGGGTTCGGACCGCTGAACAGTATTTTTTGACCCAAAAAGGCAAAAGTATGGTTTCTGCCTGTCCGGATCCAGGAGGTAACAGAATGAAGCTTCTTATTATAAGGCATGGGGAAAGCGAGGCAGATATTCTCGATGTTCACGAAGGCCGGGCCGACTTCCCGTTAACGGAACGGGGACACCGCCAGGCCGAAGCCATGAGCGAATATGTCAGCCGACATTATCATGTGGATAAAATATACTGCAGTACACTACAGCGGGCGGCACAGACGGCCAGGCATTTGGAGCCAAAAACCAACGCCCCTCTTATTTTTGACGAGCATCTGATGGAGTTCAACAACGGATTGATCGCCGGATTAAAGCACAGCGTTGCGAAGGAAAAGTATCCCGAAGTCAAAGTTCCGCTCCACTCGTCCGTATACAAACAGGAAAGCGCACTGGAATTCCGGTACAGAGGCGAATATATGCTTTCAAGGCTTCTCTCTGAAAACGATGACGGCAGTACCGCAGTTGTTGTCACGCACGGGGGAATGATCAATCAATTATACCGTTCCTTTTTCAAAATGCCTGTGGATTCACAGTTCTTTTTCAAGACGGGCGATGCCTGTATTCACGAGTGGCTGACAAACGGAAATTCGCGCTCTGTAATCAGAGCCAATTACGCTCCGCATAATCTGTAGTTTTTACGTTTGTGTGTACGCGAGAAGATAAATCAATCCTTGGAGAAATTTAATGAAAAACAATATCATTATTGCAGGTGTCCCAAGAGCCGGGAAAAGCACAATTTCCCATCGGTTGGCTGCTGAGTATGGATATCAGCATATCAGCATGGATTCGATCATAGCGGGATTTGAGAAATGTTTCCCCGAAACAGGGGTGAATACTTATGCCGGACTGTCCTCTATGGATACCCTGCGCTTAATCAGCGGCAAAATGGCGCCTTTTGTACGGGCCATGCTGGACAGCGGCGAATACGATGAGTTTGAACCTGGTATGGTGCTGGATATGTATCAGCTTTTGCCGGAAGATTATATGAAGTATATTCATGGAGCCAACTGTGAAATCTTCTATTTTATAACCTCTGATGTGACGCCCCGGGAGCGGTTCTCAATTCAGAAAAAATACGACACAGAAAAGGATTACACCTTCTACAAATCAGATGAAGAGCTTCTGGAGGGCGCGGTATATCTTGTAGAACAAAGCCTCTGCATGAAAGAGCAATGCCTGAAATACGGCCTGCCGTATTTCGAAACCGCAAAAGACAGAGAAGAAGTATTCCGCCGCTTTCTGAAAGAATTCGGGACTACTTCCTGTCTGTCGGGAAGCCTGCCCGCCCTGTGTATCGGGAAGGCGGCAGAGTCAACCTCTCTTTTCCGTGCAGAAACGGAGAGGAAATAATATGGGACACACGCTATACTGAAGACATTGGAAGAAGGGTTAAGGGCCAAAACAAAAACACATGGAAAGGCAGATCAAGATGGAATGGATTGAAAGACTAAACGAAGCAATCGGCTATATCGAAGAGCATCTGACAGAAGAAATTGATATGGAACAGCTTGGGAGGATTGCCTGCTGTTCCTCCTATCATTTTCAGCGGATGTTCACCTATATGGCGGGGGTTCCCCTGTCCGAATACATCCGCAGGAGAAAAATGTCCCTTGCCGCCGTGGATTTGCAGGGAAAAGATATGAAAATCATCGATGCTGCGTACAAGTACGGGTACAGCTCCCCCACCGCCTTCAACAGGGCTTTCCAGTCCGTTCACGGCATCGCCCCGTCCGCCCTGAAAAAGGAGGGGATATCCGTAAAGTCCTTCCCACCCATCACTTTCAAAATCACAGTCAAAGGAGT
>CAJTSY010000069.1:0-1943 GCA_910578995.1 uncultured Acetatifactor sp. | reverse complement strand
GGATATCCGTAAAGTCCTTCCCACCCATCACTTTCAAAATCACAGTCAAAGGAGTGGAAGAAATGAATTATCGGATTGAGACGAAAGAAGCTTTCCGCATCGTAGGCATATCCGTGCCTCTGGAGAAGGACATTGAGAAGAATTTTGCGGTGATCCCCGCCAAGTGGGGCGAGATAGCCGCCAATGGCACATTGCAGCGGCTGATCGGCTTGATGAATGCGGATCCTCGCGGCGTACTGGGTGTCAGCACCTGCAACGATACGGAGCCCTGGCGGTATTATATAGCCGTCTCCTCCTCCCAGGCGGCTGATGGCCTGGAGGAGTACACCGTGCCGGGGGCTACCTGGGCCGTCTTCCCCGGAAGCGGAACCAACCAGTCCATCCAGGAACTGGAACGTCGCATTGTGACGGAATGGCTGCCTACCTCCGGGTATGAGTACGGCAATGCCCCGGATGTGGAGGTTTACCTGAACCCGGATCCGGAAAACGCCCAGTTCGAGGTGTGGATACCGGTGGTGAAGCGGCAGGGGTAGAAAATTGCCGTTGCAGGCAGTTTCTTACCGAAGGGAGCACTGTTTCTCCTCGCTCTGGCAGACAGTGCCCCTTTCTCGGAATGCCTTGGTGCAGATGGGCGCAAACTGATTCATAAACTCACTGGATCAGTTTGTCATTCGGCTGCCCGCTTCCTTCCCTCCGAAACACATACCAGTAAGGCTTCTCCCCGCCATAGGAATAGTCCCCGCTCTTCCACTGGACAAACAGATACTCCGCCCGCCCAATCTTCCGGATCCGATACAGGCTGGCCGTAGACCGGGGATTACAGATTACATACCCGTTCATCCAGCGCCATACCTCCGGTCCGTCGGTGTGGAAGCTGCCGTCCTCCCGGTTCCGGAAACTGTTTTCCATCCCCCCGCCTTCCAGAAACCGGGCATTTCTCCAGTAAAGCGCTTCATAGGGAAGCACCGTGCCGGGAGTGCCGGGATCAAAGTCTTCTACCTCCTGTACAAAATCACACACCTTCCATTCCCCCAAAACGGAGCTGTCCTCTGCCGGCAAGTCCGGAACCTGGTCCACCACCATAATGTCCTGCCGCCTGTAGGCTTTTGCATCCGTCTTACGGAAAACCCACAGCTCCGGCCTGCCTCCCCGGTAATAATTGGCTCCCTTGAACTCCAGAAACAGATAGGTTTCCCCCTGGATGGTCTCCAGGGTATATGGATTCCGGCTCTTCCGGGGCGGATAACCGCAGTCGGCCAGCACCGCCCCCTTCGTCCAGCCGAGCCACCAGTACCGCTCCCCACCCGGCAGGAAGTACAGCCCGTTTGCCATCTCCTCTATCGCGCCGGACTTCTGCTTCAGGGGATGGAACATTTCCCGGCAGGGCAGGAAGTCGATCATCTCCCAGTGCCCGATGACCTCCTCGTCATTTTCAAAGGGCAGATCGATATCCTCGTTCCTGCTGACATCATAATCCCCCAGTTTCACCACGGGCAGCTTAATCTCCACTGTCTCATCCTCATACATGATCTTGTACACCGGGCCTACAATCTGGTAGTCGTGGTCCAGAACATATTTCTGGAGGAATGCCGACGCTTCCTCATATTCTCCCCGGGTACAGACCAGGCTGGCCGTATCTTCCGCAAAGAAAAGCTCCTTCTCGGAAAATCCGCAGGATTTGGGAAGCTTTCCTGTGATCTCCACCCCGAATCCCATATCAAAATTTTGGCTTCCATATTCGGTCTCATAATCAATCAGTACCGTCCTGCGCCCGGCAATCCCGGGTATGGCATCCCGCATCTTTTTCAGAATCTGGTCCTCTTCCGTTTTCGAGGAAATAAGCTGCCGGTCATATGCCAGACGGATTCCGTCGCTTCTTCTTATCACAATATCAAACATAAACTTACGCTCCTTTAACTCTGCATTCAGGTTTCGAAGGATGG
>CAJTSY010000068.1:14741-20781 GCA_910578995.1 uncultured Acetatifactor sp. | reverse complement strand
GGCGAAAACGGTTCCGGCAAGACCACACTGATCAAGCTCCTATGCCGCCTCTATCAGCCCACGGAGGGCAGGATATTGCTGAACGGACAGGATATCAGGAGCCTGCCCTATGAGGAATATATCCGAAATATCGCAACGGTTTTTCAGGATTTTGCCATATTCGCCTTCTCCATCGCGGAAAATGTGGCAACATCCGCGGAATATGACGGGCAGAGGGTTTGGGCAGCCCTGTCCCGGGCAGGGCTGCAGGGCAGGACGGAGGGGCTGTCAAAGGGAATCCTCCAGGCAGTCTCCCATGATTACGAGGAAGACGGTATCAATCTGTCCGGCGGGGAGGCGCAGAAGCTGGCCATTGCCAGGGCCATCTACAAAGATGCTCCCGTAGTCATTCTGGACGAGCCCACCGCAGCACTAGACCCTTATGCAGAAAAGGAGGTGTACGAACAGTTTTTCCGGAATCTGGCGGGCGAAACCATGCTTTCCATCAGCCACCGGCTTTCCTCCTGCAGGTTCTGCGACAGGATTGCGGTGCTGCAGAAAGGGCGCCTGGTGCAGCTCGGGACACATGCGGATTTACTGGCGCGGCCGGAGGGAAAATACGCGGAAATGTGGAAGGCCCAGGCACAGTATTACGGGCAGGGGTAAAGCGGCGGATTGCGTGGGTAAAGCAGGGAACAGCATGAAAAAGCCATGGTATACGCGGCTGTCCCGGGAAAATGATTCAAAAAGTCAAGTCGCCTGCAGATTTTTCTGCTAAAATAAAATCACGATATCGGAAAGGAGTGTGATTTGGGATGCGCAAGGTAGAACTGCTGCTGATTTCGCTGGAATATATAGAAGCCCATCTGCGGGACGACATCCGCACGGAAGACGTGGCCACGGCCTGTTACTGCTCCAAATCAACCCTGGAAAAAATGTTTCGCTGTGTGAACCGGATATCCGTCCACGATTATATCGTCCGCAGGAGGATGATGCAGGCGGCAAGGCTTCTGGCCGCCTGCCCGGAGAGGACCATTCTGGACATCGCCCTGGAATACGGATACAGCACACACGAATCCTTCGCGCGCGTTCAGGCAGGTATGGAACTGTAAACCGTCCGAATTTCGGGAGATGAAGTATGAGCTTTACCCGAAGATCCGGATACCTTTGGAGAATGGAGGAGAAGACATTATGGGTAGAAGACATGTGGATATCAGTGAACTTTACGATCTGTTCAAGGAGAGGAAGGACTGCTGGTTTGTGTGCTGCGACATCAAAGAGCAGATGCGCATCAATGAGATTTCCCACAAGACGGGGGATCTGGCGATTATAGAGGCTATGGAGCGCATGAGCGCCGCCGCGGGAGACAGTGACGTAGTATTCCGTATCGGCGGGGACGAATTCTGCATCCTGACGGATAGCAGGGAGAAATCCTGTGCGGAAGGCCTGGCGGAGGCGATCCGGGCCAGAAACGGGGAAACCTTCTCCGGCGAGGGGAGGGAGGTGCCGCTGTACCTGCATATTACGCCTGTCAGGCCGGAGTCAGGCAGGATCCGGTATGACGAGCTTTATACAGGGCTGCACAGGGCGCTCCTGGAGGGAAGAAATGCGGCGGATGCGCCTTCAGCTGACGCTTAAATTCGCGTATTTTTTCGGCGAGACGCCCACCGCCTTGGTGAATGCCTTGAAGAAACTGCTGTAGTCGCCGAAGCCGCTTTTCTCAAAGGCCACGCCCACGCTGTCTCCCGCGTTTAGGTGGGCCTTCGCGATGCTGATCCGGCGGGCGGTGATGTATTTGTTGATGGTGGTGCCGGTGGCCTGCTTGAAGATCCGGCAGATATAGGATTCGCTCAGGAAAAAGCTGGCCGCCAGCTGCTCCACCGTGATATTCTGCCCGATATTTTGGTTGATGTATGCCAGGATGTCGTTTACCTGCTGGTTGTATTTGTAATCGCTTACAGGGTTTTCCGCGGCATGGAAGTCGGAGCGGGCATTCATCATCAGGGCATTGATCATTGCAAGCAGCTCCAGGAAGGCGGCCTGCTCTATAATATCGTGGGCATAGCCGTCGGCGGAAGTGATCTTGTTGACATAATACAGGAAGCGCTGCCGGGATGCCCTGTCCAGGGAGAGCCTGTGCTGGAAGCGGCTGTCCCGGTTGGAAATGCAGTAGTCCAAGTCAGTTTCCGCGGTGGAGAGGCGCCTGACGAAATCCGGATAAATGCTCAGTACGATCCGCTCGTGGACGCTGTTGTCGATCTGGGTCAGCTTGTGGCTTTCATATTGGTTGATGACGAACAGGTCTCCGGGGGATATGGAATAAAAGCGGTTGTCGATGAGGAACTGCTTTCCCCCGGAGATGGAATAATACAGCTCGTAACAGTCATGGATGTGCATGTCCATGGCTTTTTCTTCTTTGTAGAGATGGGCGATGGAGAAGGTTTTGGTCTGGGCGCAGCGATCGATGGCGGTTTTGCAGGAATTCAGTTCTTCCATGGGCAGGCTCCTTTTGGCTGATGATTGTCATAAGGCTATTATACTGCTGGTCAACGTTAAAATCAATGATTTAGATCAATGCTGCATCAGTGCTGCGGCCGGAAAAAATCCTTGCAACTTCAGGTGGGATATGGTATGATTGCAGTAATAATTTCTGATGGGAAACCATAGAGCCAGAGGCGGCTTTACCCTCTATTAGGAGGGGTAACCCTCCGGAAAGGGGGGTGATTTCGATGTACGTTACATATCCGGATTTAATTCAGATAGGTATCTTCATTGTGGCCTTGATAGGTTTGTGCTACAAAATCTTTCGGGGCAAGAAATTGCCGCCGCTACTCACAATAGCGACGGCTGACCTCATTGAGAGGTTAGTAACTGCTGTTTAAGGGTAGAGCCGCTTCTATGGCTTTCCCTTTTCATAGTAACATATCATCAGCGTGTTTGCAAGAAAATTTTTTAGAGAGCAGATGGAGCCGGCCTAAAACTGTCCCTCTCTACTACAATATATAGATCCTTCCCCATTCTTTCCTCAAAATGCCGTTTCAATTCCAGGTTGGAATCCCACTTATCCTGGGGGTAACTGCCGTAGCGCCGTTTTACGTCGTTCATCCGCTCCTCTATGTCCAGTACGCCCTCCGAACCGGCCAGGGAGTCGCACAACTGGATCAGCCTGTCATATTCATCCATCTCTACCGTCTTCAAAGCATCCTGGATAAGGGCAGATTCTTCCTCGGTGGTATCAAAATTCCCAATGTAGCCGTTTATTGTCCCGTCATGAAAGGAATGGGTCAGGCATATTTTTGCGGCCTCGTCATATCCCAGGGACATCATATAAGAATAGCCGTCCGATACATGCCCCAGATGCCTGACGCCGAATTTCCTCCCGATATCATGGAGGAGCCCCAGGATATAGGCTTTGTCCGGATCCAGGTCACCGCATTCCCGGGCGATTCTTTCCGCGCAGTGGGCGGCAGTCCGGCTGTGGTTTCCCCAGGGGCCCGGGTTGCAGCTTTCCGCTTCCGCGAGAAGCGATTCGGCTTTTTCTCTTGTAGGCAGCATCAATGTTTTCCTCCCAATTTCGTTTTGTGTTTGGACATTTTGTGTTTTTTGACCCAATGTCGTTTTGGGGCACATTATACCATAATTTCATGCGCTCCAGTGTATTTGGAATCAGAAGTTGACTCGATGTCCTTACGAGTCAACAATATACCGCAATTCCATGCGCTCCGGCGCACATGGAATCAATAGGTGCTCAACGTTCTTACGAGTCAACATTATACCGTTATTCCCGTGGGATGTAAAGGGATTTCTGAGAGCGTTCTCTGTCCATCTCCATTTCATCTGAGAAGTTCAAAAATTGCAAGGTTTTGAGAAATATTAGAATAGAAATGGAGAATTTTTTCGTTTATAATAGAACTACAGTTAAGGATGTGCAGGGGCAGTACAGGAAGGCGGAGATTTTAGAGAAAATTTATGGAAATGTTTTCCCCGGTATGCTATAATGTAAGAGCTTACATAGCAGTGTACAGGGTCTGGCCCGCAGGCTGTCGCCGGTACCGTCCGGAAAGAGAGGTAATTAAGGTGGAACTTAGAACAGCAGTATCACCAAGAGATGTGAAGCATTACACCACAGAGCGCCTGAGGGAGGAATTCCTGATTCAGAATCTCTTCGTACCAGGTCAGATCAAGTTGGTATACAGCCACATCGACAGGATCATTACAGGCGCGGCCGTGCCTGTGGAACCCCTTACACTGACGGCGGGGGAGGAGCTGCGGGCGGAGTACTTCTGCCGGAGGAGAGAGCTGGGCGTCATCAATATCGGAGGCGCGGGCAGCATTTCCGTGGATGGAAAGGTGTACAAAGTAGGCTTCAAGGAGGCCATGTATATCGGTATGGGTTCCCGGGAGATTGTCTTTGCCAGTGATGACGGTGAGAATCCGGCGAAATTCTACCTGAATTCCGCGCCTGCCCACAGAACCTGCCCCACGGTGCTGATCAAGCCGGAGGGAACTCCCGAGGAGGGCGTAGTCATTGTGAAGGATGAGAACAAGGTGGAGCTTGGCTGCCTGGAGGATGCCAATCACAGGGTGATCTGCAAGTACATCCTGCCCGGCCAGGTGGAGAGCTGCCAGCTGGAGATGGGCATGACCAAACTGGAGCCCGGCAGCGTGTGGAACACCATGCCCTGCCATACCCATGACAGGCGGATGGAGGTGTATTTGTATTTCGAGATGCCGGAGGATGCCTTCGTGATGCACTACATGGGCGAGCCTCAGGAAACCCGTCACATTGTCATGCGGAATGAGGAAGCCGTGATTTCTCCCAGTTGGTCCATCCATTCGGGATGCGGTTCCAGGGCGTACACCTTTATCTGGGGGATGGTGGGCGAGAACCAGGATTTCGACGATATGGACGGCATCGCCATGAAGGATCTGATGTAAAACTCTGCCGTGAAATCCTGCCTCTGTACGGATACAATTAAATGACTTGTCTGCATGCCTTTTATTGACATGCAGACGGGGCGTTGGGTTAGCAGCCTCACAGGTTGAACTTTTTGGAAGTGCTTGCACCATAATGCAGGAGTTTATCTGGTCTGAAACTCTGGCGAAGGAGGCTCGGTTTGGATTACCGTGAGACGACGGACATCAAAATGAGCTTTTGTTGGAAACACGAGTTTGCGAAGCAAATTTCGTAAGAGAGCGAAGCACTCTTTTTTATCAGAAAACAGGTGACATAAACCATAAAAACAGGTTATAATAGAAGAAGGAGAAATAAAATGTCAGAATTTACTAATTTTTCACTGGAAGGCAAAGTAGCGCTGGTGACAGGAGCATCCTACGGAATCGGCTTTGCAATTGCGTCCGCTTATGCAGAGTGCGGGGCAACGATCTGCTTCAACGATATCAATCAGGAGCTGGTGGACAAGGGCCTGGCGGCTTATGAGGAGAAGGGCATCAAGGCTCATGGCTATGTATGCGATGTGACCAACGAGGATGCCGTGAATGCACTGGTGGCGCAGATCGAAGTGGAAGTGGGCGTCATTGACATTCTGGTGAACAATGCGGGCATCATCAAGAGGATTCCCATGACCGAGATGACGGCAGCCCAGTTCCGCCAGGTTATCGACATCGACTTAAACGGCCCCTTTATCGTATCCAAGGCAGTCATTCCTTCCATGATCAGGAAGGGCCATGGCAAGATTATCAACATCTGCTCCATGATGTCCGAGCTGGGGAGGGAGACCGTATCCGCTTACGCTTCCGCCAAGGGCGGGCTGAAGATGCTGACCAGGAATATCTGCTCCGAGTACGGACAGTACAACATCCAGTGCAACGGCCTCGGGCCCGGCTATATCGAGACGCCCCAGACGGCTCCCCTGCGGGAGGTACAGCCCGACGGCAGCAGGCATCCTTTCGATCAGTTTATCTGTGCCAAGACCCCTGCCAACAGGTGGCTGAAGCCGGAGGAGCTGACAGGCCCCGCCGTGTTCCTGGCTTCCGAGGCTTCCAACGCCGTGAACGGGCATATCCTGTATGTGGACGGCGGCATCCTGGCTTATATCGG
>CAJTSY010000068.1:8991-14641 GCA_910578995.1 uncultured Acetatifactor sp. | reverse complement strand
TATGATACCAGAAAATTTGTTGTATGCTTCATCGCAGGCTGTGTGTCGGGAAGAGCCTTGACAGGGGCCGTGCGGTGGCATTGTGGAGGTTTCTATGAAAATAGCATTAGTTCAGGAAAACAGCCAGGCGGCGAAAAACGAGCTTATTTATTCCACTCTGAAAAAGGTGGTGGAACCCATGGGACATGAGGTGTATAATTACGGTATGTGCGGCGCGGAGGATCCCCATTCCCGCACCTATGTGCAGAACGGCATTCTGGCGGCGGTGCTGCTGAATTCCGGCGCCGCGGATTATGTGGTGACGGGGTGCGGTACAGGGGAAGGCGCCATGCTGGCATGCAATTCCTTCCCTAAGGTGCTGTGCGGGCACATCGCCACGCCCCTGGACGCTTACCTGTTTTCCCAGGTCAACGACGGGAACTGTGTGGCAATTCCTTTTGCACAGAATTTCGGCTGGGGCGGAGAGCTGAACCTGCAGTATATATTTGAAAAGCTTTTCTGTGCGCCGGGAGGCGGCGGATATCCCCCCGAGAGAGTGGAGCCCGAGCAGAGAAACAAAAAAATCCTGGACAAGGTAAAGGAAGTAACCCACACGGATATGGTAACCATTTTAAAGAATCTGGACAGGGAACTGGTTAAGGGAGCGTTAGCCGGGGCAAGGTTCCAGGAATATTTCTTCGATAACTGCAAGTGTGAGGAGATTGCCGCCGCGGTGAAGGAAGTCCTGGCATAGGATTTTCGGCGTGTTTCAGATGGCTGCTGTAAATGGGTGATATTATTTGAGTGATGATATTTCAGGCGCTGAATAAATGCGGGTTGAAGAGGGCAGGCTGTACACCCGTGGGATGTCCGGTGATATGAGGAGATTCCACGGGCGTACCGGCATGCTTTATCGTGATATGGGAAGGCAATTATGGGATAAAAGGCATAAATGGATTACAAATGGGCATTTCTGCAATTCGGGAAACAGCAAAGGAAAATGCCCGTGAGTATAGAACGCCGCGCAGGGCAGGCTCACACAAGGTCAGACAGGGCATCGCTGCGCGTAAAAAAGGCATGCAGGACATGCAGAAAAGAGGGAAAAATGAACGCAGTATTAGAGCAGATCAGAAAAATCGGTATTGTCCCTGTGGTGAAGATCGACAGGGCGGAGGACGCGCTTCCTCTGGCAAAGGCCCTGTGCGCAGGCGGGCTGCCCTGCGCGGAGGTAACATTCCGCACCGACGCGGCGGCGGAAGCCATCCGGATCATGACCGCCAACTTCCCTGATATGTGCGTAGGCGCAGGCACGGTGCTGAATGCGGAGCAGGTGGACGCGGCGGTGGAGGCAGGAGCGAAATTCATCGTCAGCCCGGGTTTAAATCCCAGGACCGTGAAGTATTGCATTGACAAAAATGTGCCCATCACCCCCGGTACCTCCAGCCCTTCGGATATTGAACAGGCCATTGAGCTGGGGTTGGATGTGGTGAAATTCTTCCCGGCAGAGCAGTCCGGCGGCCTGGCGAAGATCAAGGCCATGGCGGCGCCTTATGTGAACATGAAGTTCATGCCCACCGGCGGAATCAATGCCAAGAACCTGACATCTTACCTTGATTTTAACAAAATCATTGCCTGCGGCGGTTCCTGGATGGTTCCCGGAGATTTGATCAATGCGGGCGAGTGGGACAAGATCGAGCAGCTTACCAGGGAAGCGGTCCAGACCATGCTGGGCTTCGAACTGGTGCATGTGGGTATCAATTCCGAGAGCAAGGAAGAGGCGGACAAGACCGTCAACCGTCTGGCATTTCTGTTCGGCCTGCCGGTGAAGGTGGGTAGCGGCGGCAGTTTTGCGGGTACCATTGTGGAAGTACTGAATGCCCACGGAAGAGGCACCCACGGGCATATTGCCATCAGGACGAATTATATTGAACGGGCAATCAATTATATGAGCACGGTTCTGGGCGTGGAATTCGAGGAGCCCATTCTGCGTGCCGACGGCAGCATTAACGCCATCTACCTGAAAGAGGAGATCGGCGGTTTTGCGGTGCATCTTCTGCAGAAATAGGAAGGGGCATTGGCTGGCGGTCTGTGGTCTTTGGCGTATCCTGCATGGCGAATTTAGGAAGACGCACTGAACCATGATGGCAGATGCAGGTATGCATCCCATTGGGTGGTGGAATATCTGGGAGGACAACAAAATTGGCCGGAGGAAGTTCTGGAAGATACAGAGTGGAACCGTTCTGTAACAGACGCAGGAGCATCGTAAACAAAAAGGCCGCAGTGGTTCAGGCAGTACCTTGGCCTTGAATGGATATGCATATTACAGATTTAAGGTAAAATGATAAAAGAAAGGATTTAAAACAATGGCGAAGGTAATTACTATGGGGGAGATCATGCTGAGACTGTCCACCCCCAATTCCGAGAAGTTTATCCAGGCGGATGAATTTGACATTAATTATGGCGGCGGAGAGGCCAATGTGGCGGTATCCCTGGCAAATTACGGGCATGACGCTGAGTTTGTGACGGCGGTGCCGGACAATGAGATCGGCGAGTGCGCAGTGGCAGCTCTTCGGAAATATAATGTGGGCACAAGGCACATCGCAAAATGCGGTGAGCGCCTGGGTATTTATTTCCTGGAAAGCGGTTCTTCCATGAGGCCCTCCAAGGTGGTTTATGACAGGGCACATTCCTCCATTTCTACCGCCACGGTGAAGGATTTTGATTTCGACGCTGTCTTCCAGGGAGCCGACTGGTTCCACTTTACCGGAATCACTCCCGCCGTATCCGATGCGGCTGCAGAGCTGACAGAGGAAGCCCTGAAGGCGGCCAGGAAGCATGGCGTGAAGGTCTCCGTGGATCTGAATTTCCGCAAGAAGCTCTGGACTTCCGAGAAAGCCCAGAAGGTGATGAAGAATCTGATGCAGTACGTGGATGTGTGCATCGGCAACGAGGAGGATGCGGAGCTGGTACTGGGCTACAAGCCCGGTAAGACGGACGTGACCAGCGGAGACCTGGAGCTGGCAGGCTACAAATCCATCTTTGAGCAGATGGTTGCAGACTACAACTTCGAATACTGCGTTTCCTCCCTGCGGGTGAGCCATTCCGCTTCCGACAACGGCTGGTCCGCCTGCATTTACTCCAGGGATACGAAAGAATTCTATCATTCCAAGGAGTACAGCATCCATCCCATCGTGGATCGTGTGGGCGGGGGAGATTCCTTCGCAGGCGGCGTGATCTGCGGGCTTCTGGACGGTAAGGATTTCAAGGCCGCCCTGGAATTCGGCGTGGCTGCTTCCGCACTGAAGCATACCATTCCCGGCGACTTCAACCTGGTATCCAGGAAAGAGGTGGAGACCCTGGCAGGGGGAGACGCTTCCGGGCGTGTGCAGAGATAGCAGGGGTGATGCCGGCAATGGCTGTTCGGAATTCTTTCTTATCTTTCTTATGGCTAAGGAGATTTGTAAATGTATAATGAGCGAGCGTTTCGGTAATGTAGAACAGGAAACGGCAATGAATGCTTTTACGAGTATACAATAGGGAGAGCCGCTGTGGCGTGGGCTGCGGCGGTTTTTCTGTTGTGATGGCAATGCGATACGTAGAATCATTGCACAGATACCATAGCAATAATATAGATGCCATATGTGTGCTGTTGGCATCGAGCCAGTACCAGCCAGTGTCGCCGGTGTACATGATAGGAATCCGTTACAGGAATGCCGGGTGCGGGATAAGGGGATTGTTGTAAGGGAAGAGTTTTGAACGGATGCAAGTTATAGGACAGTCATAGTAATTTAGAAAATATTAATATTTATTTCTAAATAGTATATTGCAATATATAATAGCGCGTGATACAATGAACCAGTCAATACAAAATACAAGGAATCCCCAATACACTCCGGTGCAGAGAGCTGTTCCGGAACAGGCCTGCCAGGTGTTCTCGGTTATGGGTACTCATTGGGAGATTTCCAGGCAGAAAGGAAGGAGGCCATACATGAATACACAATTTAAGAAGGGAGCACTGGAGCTCTGTGTGCTGTCCCAGCTTGTGTGGGGAGACAAATATGGATATGAGCTGACAGAGAGGATTTCCGGCGAAATGTCCATCGCCAGCGGCACCCTGTATCCTATTTTGAGGAAGCTGAAAGAAGACGATTACGTGACCACATACCTGGTGGAGTCCGAATCGGGTCCGGCGAGGAAATATTACAAGCTGACGGAAAAGGGAAAAGACTACCAGGCATCCGTAAAGCAGGAGTGGAAAGCGTTTACCGACGCGGTGAACCAGTTAATTCAGGAACAGGAGGGATGAGGCCATGACGAAGCTGGAATATATGACAAAGCTGCAGGAGAAGCTTGAGAAATTCGGAAAAGAGCTGCAGGAGGAAATCCTGGAGGATTACAGGCAGCATTTTGCCGAGGGAGAGAATGAGGGAAAATCGGAGGAGGAGATCATCGACGAGCTGGGTAATATCGAGGAGATGATCCGGGAGCTTTCGGAAGAAGACCTCCCCGAAGGGTTTGCGCAGAGGCCGCTGGAGCCGGGCAGCAGGGCGGAAGGCGCCGGGCAGGATAGGACGGAACAGGGAGAAGAGGACGGCGTAAATGTGAAAGACGCGGATCTGAAGAAAAGTTTTTCCTATTCTGCGTATTACAAAGGAGTCGTGTTGGAAGGCAAGGCTGCCAGCGTGATTGTCAGCCGTTCCGAGGATGACAGGATCCATGTGGATTATGAGGCAAAGGGCGTCAGCAACCAGCTGAATTATGAGTATTACCAGTACGAGGAGGACGGCATCTTCTATGCGGGTGTGAAACGGCGCAAGGGTATCAGGGAGGACGGTGACAGCGAGGAAAAGCTGGTGAAGGTGACCCTGTTTGGAAGGACGATCATATCCTACGGAAATATCGGCAATTTCAGCGACGGCGGACAGAATATCACGCTGACTGTCAGGATTCCCAAGGGTATCCCGAAGCTGACAGCCAAGGGCGGCAGCGGCAATGTCAGCGTCACCGGTGTGGAACTGGAAGCCTTCGAAGGAAACAGCGGCAGCGGCAATGTGACACTGGAGGAAGTGGTGGCAGACAGGCTGAAAGCCCACAGCGGCAGCGGCAATATCAGGGCAAGCCACACGGAGTTCACTTCCGGGAGTTTTGAGACAGGCAGCGGGAACATCAAGGCGGAGATGGTCAAAGGACGCGACCTGAAGTGCGGCACCGGCAGCGGGAACATCAAGGTGGATGCCGCGGCGGCGGAATATCGTCTGTCCGCGGGCAGCGGAAATATCAAAGTCCATGCGGTGGGAGCCGCGGAGCAGGTTGACGTGTCCGCCGGGAGCGGCTGCATCAGGCTGGATCTGGACGGCGCCAAAGGCATGGAAGCCATGGTCAGGAGCGGCTCCGGAAGCATTCATCTGAACTGGGGCGGAGAGAATGACCAGAAGGTGAAAAGTGGGACTTATGCCTACGGGAATAGCGCCTGTAAGGTAAGGGCCAATTCAGGCAGCGGCAGCATCCGGATTTCGGGCAGTCCGGCATAGGGGGCAGAAAGGTGCCCCGGCAGTTTTGCATAAAGAGGATACGTTTTGTGTAACAAGGTTCCGGTGGTGAAAACCACCGGAATATTTGTAGTATGCGGATAAGTCCGCGGATTAATCGCCTGCGGAAAATCTGGGGAAAA
>CAJTSY010000068.1:2484-8891 GCA_910578995.1 uncultured Acetatifactor sp. | reverse complement strand
CGGGGATTTATAATGAACAAGAAATCGGAAATCATTCCTTTAAACCGTTGAAGCGGGGATAACGGCAGTCATGACCTTACAGAGAGCCTGCGGCGCTGAGAAGCAGGCGGGAAACAGGTTGTCAAATGGGCCGCGGAGGGCGCAGTCAAATGTGTTGTGCACAGAGTATTCTGCGACGTTTGGGCAGACGTGATATGCCGGGGGTATGCAGGTATCCCGCTAAGGGCACGGGTCAGACCGTGAAGCAAGGTGGCACCGCGGATAGTGGTATTTTTGTACAGTATTCGTCCTTGACAGAGCATTCTTTTCTGTCGGGGCGTTTTTTATTTTACACATTCAACCGGCGGAAGGGAGTACTGGGAAGATTTGCGGGAAGGAGGAAAAGCTGTGTTGCTGACGAAACGATGGCGCCCGGAGGAAGACCAGGAAGAGGCCGCTGAAGGGCAGGCATAAGAATAAAAATATTAACAGGCTGTAATCAACAGACCAAAATAAATATGGAGGAAAAAAGTATGACTATGGAAAAAGAGCATTCCGCAAAAATCCCTTATAAAATCTATCTGAGTGAGAACGAGATGCCCCGGGCATGGTATAACCTGCGCGCCGACATGAAGAAAAAGCCGGCGCCGCTGCTGAATCCCGGCACCTGTCAGCCCATGAAGGAACAGGAGCTGTCAGGCGTATTCTGCCAGGAACTGGTGAAGCAGGAGCTTGACGACACCACGGCATATTTCCAGATTCCGGACGAAATCCGTAATTTTTACAAAATGTACCGTCCTTCGCCCCTTGTCCGGGCCTACTGCCTGGAGGAAAAGCTGGGGACTCCTGCCAAGATTTACTACAAGTTTGAAGGCAACAACACAAGCGGCAGCCATAAGCTGAATTCCGCCATCGCCCAGGCCTATTACGCCAAGAAGCAGGGGCTGAAGGGTGTGACCACGGAGACCGGGGCGGGACAGTGGGGCACCGCGCTTTCCATGGCCTGCGCTTACCTGGGGCTGGAATGCAAGGTGTATATGGTAAAATGCTCCTATGAGCAGAAGCCCTTCCGCCGTGAGGTCATGCGCACCTACGGGGCCTCCGTCACACCTTCCCCTTCCATGGAGACCCAGGTAGGGCGGAAGATTCTGGCGGAGCATCCCGGCACCACGGGAAGTCTGGGCTGCGCTATTTCCGAGGCGGTGGAAACGGCAGTGTCCAGCGAGGGCTACCGCTATGTACTGGGCAGCGTGCTCAACCAGGTGCTTCTGCACCAGTCGGTCATCGGCCTGGAAACCAAAACGGCCCTCGATAAATATGGCGTGAAACCGGATCTCATTATCGGCTGTGCGGGGGGAGGCTCCAATCTTGGCGGACTCATCGCTCCGTTTATGGGGGAAAAGCTCCGCGGGGAGGCCGACTACCGTATCATCGCCGTTGAGCCCGCTTCCTGCCCCAGCCTGACGAGAGGGGTGTATGCCTACGACTTCTGTGATACCGGCATGGTCTGCCCTCTTGCCAAGATGTACACCCTGGGCAGCGATTTTATCCCTTCGGCCAACCATGCAGGGGGACTGCGCTACCACGGCATGAGTTCCACCCTTTCAGAGCTTTACCATCAGGGGTTGATGGAAGCCACCAGCGTAAAGCAGACGGAAGTGTTTGAGGCGGCGGAATATTTTGCAAGGGTGGAGGGAATCCTTCCTGCCCCTGAAAGCTCCCATGCCATCCGCGTGGCCATCGACGAGGCTGTAAAATGCAGGGAGACAGGGGAAGAGAAAACCATTCTGTTCGGCCTCACAGGCACGGGATATTTTGATATGGTGGCTTATGGAAAATTCCATGACGGCCAGATGGATGACTATATCCCCACTGACGCGGAACTGGAAGTGTACCGCAACAAACTTCCGAAAGTGGAGTAGGCGCTTAACGGCAGAATGTTACAGCTCCTGGTATCTGGAAAATGGAAGACCCCGGTTCCGGCCTGTCCGGACCGGGGATATTTTTAAACGTTAATCGCTTGCTTGTCTTCTGATAATTTTTGATAATTCACATATAAAAATTCGATAAAGCACACAAATTCTTCATTGACATTTGACTGATGACAGAGTATAATGGGTTTATCAAGAGTAATCAATGAAACGTACATGATATCTGTTGTACATTCATGGCACATTCTGCCATCTTACTCACGGAATGAAACTGAATTTATGAATATGGCAGGAGTCTTTTTGTTGTCTTCTGCCGGAAAAGGAGGAATCTATGGAACAGGCAGCCAGAAGACAAATGATCTATGTACAGGGTATCCTGCGCGCATTGATGACAGGAGGGAATATGCATACGATATACGACATTATGGCCCTGCCGGAAGGCGAAAGGGCGGAACTGATCGACGGGGAAATGTTCATGATGGCCACTCCCACCCGGCGGCACCAGAAAACAGCGGGATGGCTGTATAACATGATTTTTAACCACATCATGAAAAAGGGTGGCAGGTGCGAGGTGGATATTTCCCCCTTTGCGGTCTTTCTGAAAAAGGATATCTGGAATTACGTGGAACCGGATGTGATCGTGGTCTGCGACAGGGATAAGTTGGATGACCAGGGGTGCCACGGAGCGCCTGACTGGGCTTTGGAGGTAGTGTCTCCTTCCAGTGTGACCATGGATTACCGGAGGAAACTGGAGGCTTACAGAAGCGCCGGGGTCAGGGAGTACTGGATTATTGATCCGGTGAAGGAGGCGGTAATGGTATATCATTTTGGAGAAGGGCAGGAGGAGCCGGCGGCTTATGAATTTTCCGATATTGTGAAGTCGGGAATCCTGACAGAGCTGGAACTGGATCTTCGGAAACTTCATGAGTATCTGGCCTAATTCTATAGCCTGGTTCCATAGTTTAATATTTTATAACTTCATTGAAATGAATCGGCAATGATGCTATAATGAGGCAGTATACAGGGCTGTTTGCGGGAGGCTGTTTATGGAACACACAGGGATAACGGGAAACAATCATTATACGGACACAAAGAGCAGTCCCACAGGAAAACGGGAGCGGATGGCAAACCTGGAACTGCTTCGCTGCGTGGCTATGATGATGGTGGTAGCGCTGCATTATCTGGGAAAGGGAAATCTGCTGCCGGACCTGGCAGGGGAAAGCTTTGGAACCGGTGGTACGGCTGCGTGGCTGTTGGAGAGTTTCTGCATCGTGGCGGTGAATGTATACATGTTTATCAGCGGCTATTTTCTGGGTACATCCTCTTTCCGGCTGAGCCGTCTGGTCGGATTATGGCTGCAGGTGTGGGCTTATTCCGTGACATTCGGGCTGTTGGGAGCCGTCACCGGGGTTATGCGGGAAACGGTTTTTGACACCCACTACCTGCTGACCCTTCTGTTTCCGGTGTCCATGGAGCATTACTGGTTCATGACAGCCTATGTGTTTCTGTATCTGCTGCTTCCTTTCGTGGGGGTGGCGGCCGGGCGCATGACGAAGCGGCAACTTCAGACAGCCCTGGGCCTGCTGCTGTTCAATTTCTGTTTTCTGAAAAGTATTTTTCCGGTTCGGTTTGAGATGGACAGAGTGGGGTATGACTGTCTCTGGTATCTGTGTGTGTTTCTCTCCGCGGTCTATATGAGGCGGTTCGGGTGCATCCTTTTCGAGAAAAAAGGGATGGGGGCCGGGCTGTATGTGGGATGCTGTATGCTGATTTTTGGGGGAACCATGGTTCTGCACGGCATTTATCTGAGGACAGGAAGCCTGAGCCATGTACTCCATCTGTTTCAGGAGTATAACCATATTCTGCCGTTTCTGGCGGCGGCGGGACTGTTTGCGGCCTTTTACAGGATGAAGATAACGGGAAGGGCGGCAGGGATCATTAACCGGATCGCGCCCTGCACCCTCGGCGTGTACCTGCTTCATGAGAATCTGGGACTGCGCTATACCTGGCAGAAGTGGTTGGGGGCGGAGGCGGTGGAGGCAGCCGTGCAGGGGGGAGGGGCTGTATCCATAGCAGTTCTGCTGTTTGGGACGGCAGCGGCGGTTCTGTGTGTGTTTGCCTGCGGCATTGCGGTGGAAATGGCAGGGCAGGGCCTTTTCCGCATACTGCGCCGCGGACTGGAACATCTGTCTCCGTGCAGGAAGCTGTTTGACAAAATAGGCAGGACAGATCAGGCGTTCAGGGAAGAGTGACGGAAGGCAGGATTCGCCTGCCGGGACGGCAGAGTAAAGAGGCGGACGCACAGGATTGACGGAGACTGCCAGCGGAAAGTGCGGTAGGCAGAGGAACGGCTGTCGGGCGGATGGACAGAGCCGGCAGGCAGGGCAGGAGGAGAGAGAAGGAGCGGAGGAAGTAAGAGATGGCAGTACAGAACAGGAAGACATACAGGGCAGCAGGGCAGTGGGGCAGAGTGGTGGAAAATCTGCTGATTGTGGTTCTGGCTTTTTATCCGCTGCGCCATATTGCATGGGGGATAGATTTCTGGGATACCGGGTACCACTATGCCAATTTCCAGTATATGGGAACCAGGCATATGGATCCCATGTGGCTTTTTTCCACGTACCTGGCTACTGCGGCAGGAAATTTCCTCACAAAGCTTCCCCAGGCGGATACCCTGATGGGCATGAACCTGTATACCGGGCTGTTTGCCGGCGCGCTGGCCCTGACGGGTTATTTTTTCTGTACCAGGAAGCTGAACATGCCCGTGGGAATCGCCTTCCTGGGTGAAATGACGGCGCTCAGCCTGTGCTGGTGTCCTACTGCGGCATTATATAATTATCTGACCTATCTGTTCTTCCTGGCAGCTTTTATCCTGCTGTACACCGGGCTTACCCGGGAGAGAAGGGGCTGTCTGGTGGGGGCGGGGATTTTTCTGGGGGCAAATGTACTGGTGCGTTTTCCCAATCTGACGGAGGCGGCCATGATTCTGGCGGTATGGGCCTATGACTTCATCCTGTGGCGGGAGGAAAGGCGGGGGGAGGGAGGAAAATCCGGATTCTGGAAGAGAGCCATCCGCCATACCGGATGGTGCCTTCTGGGGTATGCCGCCTCGCTTGCCGTGCTGTTTTTATATATCCATATCCGCTATGGAATCAGTGAATATATAGGGGGGATCGGAAGGCTGTTTTCCATGACGGATAAAGCTGTTGACTACAAACCTACAGCTATGGTCATGGGGATCATAGGCCGCTATGTGGAAAGCATGTACTGGGTGGTGCGTATAGGGGTGATTCTGTTGGGCGGTGTGGCGCTGTTTGCAGTGGCCGCCTGGGTGGAGAAGCTGTACGCGGTGTGTACTGCTTTCAGGGAGAAGAGGCCCGGATCCGCTACTGCCCGGCTGTTTCCCGTGTCCGTAAGGATACTCTGGGGAAGTGTGTGTGCCGCTCTGGCAGTGTGGCTGTACCAGAGGGATTTCTTTTCCTTTTTGCACGACGGCCATTACTCCGTCTGGCACTCATGGGCCATATTCCTGGTACTGACCATGCTGACAGCCCTGGTCCGCATTCCCACGGCCGTAAGGATACTGTGGGGAGGTGTGTGCGCTGCCACGGTGGTGTGGCTGTACCAGAGGGAATTCTTTTCCTTTTTGTATTACAGCTATGATTCTATCTGGCATCCGGGCCCCATATTCCTGATGCTGACCATGTTGATTGCCATTATCCGCATCTTTCACAGGAACAGTCCCAGGGAGGAGAAACTGGTCAGCGGCATGCTGATACTGGTTATTTTTCTGACTTCCATTGGGGGGAATAACGGTATCTTTCCCAGTCTGAACAATCTGTTTGTGGCGGCGCCCTATACATTATGGGAATGCTGGCGGTTTCTGCGGTATGCGGGGGACGTAAAGGCCGGGAAGGGACTGGTGCTTTCCGTTTTTCCGGTGAAGGGAATTCTGATAACCGTGACAGGGCTGTGCCTGTTCCAGTTTGGGCTGTTCGGAGCCAGGTTTGTGTTTGCGGAGTCCACCGGCATACAGGGGGCGGATGCTTATGTATATAACAATGCCGTGTTAAAAAATATCAGGATGGAGCCAGGGAAGGCCCAGTGGATGACGGAGCTGAGCGGTTATGCCAATGAAAACGGGTTTGAGGGAAAGGAAGTCATACTGTATGGTAAGATACCGGCCCTGTCCTACTATCTGCAGATGCCCTCCGCCTTTAATCCATGGAGTGATCTGGACTCTTACAGTTTGAAGACCATGGAAAGTGACCTTGCGGAACAGGAGGCAATGGTTCGGGAAAAGGGGGCAGAGAAACCGGTAGTTATCCTGGAGGATGCCTATGGATTATACCTGGAGGAAGAAGCGGGCGAGTTCTCCCTGTTTCCGCTTTCGGAGGAAGCGCGCAGGAGTATGGAGGAGGATCCCAAATGGATTCTGCTGATGGAGTACATGGACAGGATGGGGTATAGGAAAACTTTCCGGAATGAGAAATTTGC
>CAJTSY010000068.1:0-2384 GCA_910578995.1 uncultured Acetatifactor sp. | reverse complement strand
TGTACGATACTTTTTACTTTTTAACCTGTTTCACGGTTCGGAGCTTACAGCAGCTGTATCCCCGCCTTCTGAGCCATTTCCGTCACATCCGCGGGCCACAGGGAGCACTGTACCTCCCCGATGTGGGCCTTGCGCAGGAAGAACATACAGATCCGGGACTGGCCTATACCGCCTCCGATGGTGTAAGGTACTTCCCCGTTGATAACGGCCTGGTGGAAGGGAAGTTCGGCCCGTTCCATACAGCCTGCGGCCTCAAGCTGGGAGAGCAGCGCGTCTCTGTCCACGCGGATGCCCATGCTGGACAGTTCCAGGGCGATATCCAGGACGGGATAGTACACAATAATATCGGCGTTCAGAGCCCAGTCGTCATAGTCCGGAGCGCGCCCGTCGTGGGGCTTCCCGTCACCAAGAGGGCCGCCGATCTGCATCACACAGACAGCTCCCTTTGCCTTGGCTATGTAATATTCCCTCTCCTTGGGGGTATTGTCAGGGAACATTTCTTCCAGTTCCTTTGTGGTGATGAAAAAAATGTCATGGGGGAGTATTTCTTCAATGTAGTCATAATGAATGGACATGTACTTCTCGGTCTTGCGGAGCACTTTATAGACGGTGCGGACTGTGTCCTGCAGGGTTTCCAGGTGGCGGTCTTCCTTCCGGATCACTTTTTCCCAGTCCCACTGGTCCACATAGATGGAGTGGATATTGTCCGCCTCCTCGTCCCTGCGGATGGCGCTCATGTCCGTGTAAAGTCCCTCTCCCACGGAGAAACCATATTTCTTCAGGGCGAAGCGCTTCCATTTTGCAAGGGAATGGACGATTTCCGCTTCCCGTCCGTTCTGGTATTTGATATCGAACGAAACCGGACGCTCTACGCCGTTTAAGTTATCGTTGAGGCCGGATTTGGGGTCTACCATCAGCGGCGCTGACACACGCAGCAGATGGAGACGCTCCGCAAGAAGGCTCTGGAAGAAGTCCTTTACGGTCTTGATGGCTACCTGTGTGTCGTACAGGTTTAAACCGGATTTGTAATCCCTGGGCAGTGTAAAATTTGACATGATATTGTGTTCCCTTCTTTGTTTTTCTTGTATGCAGTTCTCATTTAGATTTATATCTGCAGCGGATCATTTATGACTGAGTCGCTGTCTTTTTGGAATCCTCACCTATTTTAAACGCTTTTTAATGGAATTTGCAATAGTTTTTTTGTTTTTCCGGGGAAATACTGTGCGGCAGGGGGAGTGTGAATGTTTTTTGTGAAGCCGGAATGTACAACTTGGAAACAATATTGTATTATAAAAGGGAAGAGGACCGGAGACAGGGAGCAGTATGGGCTGCATGGGAAAGGGAAGACGGTTCAAATCCTGCGGGCGGACAGCCTGGCAGGGACAACGTGGAGGTGATTTTGTGGCGGATATCTTGATTGTGGAGGATGACAGGGCAATCGCGGATCTGATCTATATGAACCTGTGTGCGGAGGGGTACCGCTGTACCTGTGCCCGCGACGGCATGGAAGGGGCGGACTACATTGAGCAGCAGAAATTTGACCTGGTGCTGTTGGACATCATGCTTCCGGAGGTGGACGGCTATGAGCTTCTGGATTACATTAAGCCCACGGGAACCCCTGTGATCTTCCTGACGGCCAGGGGAACCGTGGAGGACCGGATCCGGGGACTGAAGGCGGGGGCGGACGATTATCTGGCGAAACCATTTCAGGTGGGGGAACTGTTGGCAAGGGTGGAGGCTGTGCTGCGGCGGATGGGCATGGGTGCAAAACAGTTGGAACTGGGGGATGTGGTCATCCATACGGATTCCCGCCAGGTGACCAGGGGAGGCGTCCCGGTGGTGCTGACGGTGAAGGAGTTCGATCTTCTGGTAGAGTTGGTACGGAACAAGAATATTGCGCTGTACCGTGACCAGTTATACGAAAAAGTGTGGAAGGAGCCTTTCTTAGGGGAGACCAGGACTCTGGATGCCCACATTCAGCGGCTGCGCAGGAAACTGGGATGGGAAGACCGGATCAAGACCATATTCCGGATCGGGTACAGGCTGGAGGGATAGGATGCGGCTTTTTACAAAATATTTTTTATTTGGTATGCTTGTGTTCGGCCTGGCGCTTTCCGTGTCGGGTTATTTTCTGCTGCATTATTCCATGGAGAGCAGCATGGCCAGGGAGGCTGATTTCGCCCTGAAGCAGTACCAGTATGATAAGTTTACAGTCCAGTCGGCTCTGTTGTCCTACTCGGATGTTTCCCTGGTTGTGGATACGGTGGGGACTGTGGCGGAGGATGCAGTTTTTCCGGATACGATGCAGTTTTTCGCTGTCTCGAAGAGTTGGCTGTGGGGACAGGAAGACAGGATCGATTTCATTGTCGGGGACGGGGAATCGG